>NZ_CEXWTU010000040.1:0-10025 GCF_982758155.1 Marinagarivorans sp.
GCGTTAAAGCTGATACGTCGACATCGTTGGCGCCACCGAGTTTGGCTTCAAAATCAGTACCGGTAACCACAAGGCTGCCGGTGCTGGCATTGTAGGTAGCACTGCTAATGGCGGGTGAAGTAATAGCGGCCGTAATATTAAAATTATAGGTGGCCTCATCGGCATCATCACTAGTAATGGTAATGGTTGATGTTTGCGTACCGAGCGTAGAAGGATCTAACGTGACTTCAAAAGTGGTATTACCTGCTGCAGAAACTGGGTCGGATGCGGGCTGAGTAGTCACCGTGAAATCACCCGAGCCAGAGATGGCAACAAGTGGGGAGCCTGTTAAATCCAAAGCACCATCGCCGGTATTTTGAATGGTGAATGTGCGTATTAAATTTGCGCCGCCTAAACTGTGGGTACCAAAATCAGTATGATCTGCAGTAGTTGGGATTACGTCGCCATCGGCAATACTTTGGCTATTGCCTTGTAGGTTTATTTCGGGGGCGGTTGCGGTATGATCCGGTGAGTTGCACGCATCATGAAAAGCTTGGCATGCCGCTAAGGACGCTCCAGATTGGAATCCCCCTGCGCCACCTGTAACCGTACACTGGGGGCCAGCCGGATTCCACTGAAAGAATGCATGCTGACCACCAGAACAGTTGGTTATCGAGAAAAAGCCTTCGCCCGCTGTCATCGTGTGGGAAAAGTTTTTTCGCCCTGGGGTGGTGTTGCCCGATGTGGTTGCTTGCAGTGCTTTGGTTGCGTTGCTATTAAGTAAGTTATTTTCTGCCAAAAAAGCGAGTGCTTGCGTATTAATAGCCAGTGTTTGTGCTTTTGGTTGAGTGGCAGGCCGACGACTAAATGCATCAAAAGCCGAACGCTGTGACTTTTGCTGCGCAGTCTTATGTGGAGGGCTGCTCAGTGCGCCTGGCGCAACAGCCGTCGCATCAGTTGTTGTAGCACCCGCTGTAACATTCGTTGTAACACTCGTTGTAACAACAGCGGCCTTTATACCGAGTACATTACGGCTATGAGTACGCGAGCTACCAGCCATTCGGCTAGCGGCAAACCCGTTGCCCGATATCGCTAACAAAGGGATGGCAAGTTTTAATGCTTGATTTAAGCGTTTAGGTGCGTACTTTATCGTCGTCATAATGTTTACTGGCTCATCAGTGAAAAATACGGCATAACAGAGTGGTGAGTGAACTTGCTACGCTGAACATATTATTTAAAAAATGGTTAGTATTGAGATTAGCTTATTTTGAGCATATAGAAGGCTTTATGGAATAAGAAAATGATTTCGTACCCGCGGATTATTAGGTTCTAAAATTTCAGGAAACGTACTGCCCGATATAATTGCCACGTCATAGATTTGTTCTACATTACCGGTGAATTTGATATAGCCAATTTTACGGTTATTGGCGGTATCAATTAGCCATATCCCCGAAAATGTGTCACTGTATTTTTGCGCTAAAGGCGGGGCGTTTAACACATTTCCGGCCCTTACTTTGGAGGTACCTACAAAGGCAATGTCGCCATAAAAATCTACACCTCGGGTAAACCCCTGTAGCTCTACAAGGGTTTCGTTTTGGCCTGTGCTGGGGTTGATTCTCGAAAATTCACCACAACCCGAATTACAATAATAAAGCCAATCTTGATGCCATCTTGGTGAGTGCGGCATGGCTAACCCTTCAAGAATAATGGCGTTGTTTTCTACATCCATTAAGGTGCCATTAAATTTTTCACCTTGCCGCCATTGCCCCGCCGAGTTGTAACGAGAAAATGTCGAAACGTATGCAGGTTCGCCGTCTTTAAGTGTCATGCCATTTAAATGACAGCGATCTTCGGGTACTAATTCAGAAATAAAATAAGGCTTCCATTGCGGTACGAAGCTGTAATCTGGAGAGAGCGTACAAAGACAAGAGAAACTCGAGTTGACCGCCCATAAGCCCTCATTACCCCATGCAATATCGTGGATATTGATCATGCCGGAATAATGTACAGAGCGTGGGATAAAGCAAGCATCTACTCGAGCATCGACAGGTTGATGTTGCTGCTCTTCATAACGACGCATTGCAGCTATCATTTCTTCTCGTTCGAGGCGTTCCTCCTCAGTGAGAGTGTCGGGCAATGGTGCTTCAGTTTTTTGGGCTTTGTCACCTTCTTTGAGGTGAAGCCTGGGAGCCGTAATGTCGTCTTCAATAGGTGTTAAGGGTTTCTTGAGCGTATCGACCAAGTTATCGGCACGCTGGAAGTTAATCACCTGCGTAAAGGTGCCGAGGGTTAAGCCCGTCTCAGATACCGATAACCCCATGGGGCGCGCAAATGCCTTGTAATTAATATCAATATCAACCCCATCTGTACGCACAAGCATAAGGCGACCGGCTTGGTATGAGGTGAATGCGAGTGAGATATTAAGCTGCTTTAGAATTTGGGGTAGATTGTCAGAATATTCACAACTGAAGTCGGTAGCCCCATGGCTAAAGTCGGTAGCCTCTTTTTTTTCATCTTTTTTAGTGTCCGGGGATGTATCTATCACCTCTGGGCTATTAGTTTCTAGCATAATTCACTCTATCGAATTCTTTGGAATCGTTTGTTAGTAATAAATGTTTCAGGTTTATTGTTAACGTGTCAATAGTTTGGGTTGGGTCTTGAGCCAATAACAGTGCGCTAGCACCGGTGGTAATGGCAGCGGCTAGAGAAGTGCCCGATAATGCCTTGTATTGATTATTTTGGCCTGATGTTAGTACTGTGCTGCCCAAGGCAAAAACATCAACGCTCTTACCAAAGTTACTGGAAATCATCTTTTGACCTTGAGTATTATGCGCACCAACCACAATGGGTAGCGCCAATGAAGCTTCTATGCTGAAGGGTTTGATAATGTGCCCTTGGTTGCCTGCAGCGATGATGATAGCTGTACCTTTACCGCTGCGACCATAGGTACTTAGAGAATTTATTGCTACGGCGATAGGCTCTAGTAATAAAGGGGAATTCCACGAGCAATTGATTATGTCTACATTGTATAGGTTGGCGATTTGAAAGCTCGTTACCGTTTGCGATGTCCAGGTGTTGGGTTGCCGTATCGCAATAAAGTCAGCTTTAGGTGCTATTCCTTTAATGCGAAAATGTTTAGAAAATTCGTTATTTGATTGTTCGTTATAAGGGTTTGATGCGCTGTTGTTTTTAATATTGTTGTTTTCAATACTGTGGTTTTCAATGCTGTGGTTTTCAATGTTGTGGTTTGCAAATATGACCCCTGCTATTTTTGTGCCGTGAGTATCTAATCGTGAAAGGGGGGTTGCGGTTAGTGACTTTTGTTCGGTGTCGTATTGAAATAGTGGTGTGATGTGGCTTAAGGCCGAATGTTGTAATTCAAATCCGTCATCAATAACGGCAACTCTCACGCCTTGCCCTAGTGTAAAACGCCAAAGCTGTTGTATGCCAATTTTATCGAGGTAATTTAAATACTGATTAGGTGATAATGATTCAGCAGGGTGTGAATTATCCTGACTATTGTCAGTAATTTTTTTTGTTCTAATTTGTAATATATCAGGCTGTACCGCAACTATATTTTTTTGATTTTGTAGTGCGTTTATTAACCCTTGCAGTTCATTTACCTGCGTTATGTTATGGGTCTCCAATAAGCTAATTTCTAAGTTGTTATGGCGGTAAAGGGTGTTTTTTTGGGTGATTTTTTTGGATGTTGTTTTCAGTGATTTTAATGTGATCGGTTGATTGTGCAGAATGATGATGTTATTTGAAACCTTAAAGGCAATTTTGTTATCTGCATTGTGGTAGTAATTACCTACTTTTTTTAACGTTACAGGCTCGCCAAAATTTAAGAATTTAATCGTTTCTTGTGACGCTTTTGACTGCGCTAAAGGCGTTAATGTTAGCCAGAGTATTAGGCTCTTTAGGCTAGCCGATAAGAATTTTTTATAGGTGCTTGGCGTCATGATCATTCATTCGAAGGTGTACGTTCTATAGAGTGTTATTCGTAAAATATTGTTCACAAAGCGGGGGGGTAATGACAGCACCTTGGTTACAGCGTAAACCAAGGTGCTGTACGCTTAGGGCCGTGCATGAAATAACTTCCCGCTTTTGAATTCCTGGGTGCACGCTTGCCTTCGTTAAAAATATTTGCAATAGCCGGCTATTACGCCATATTTTCGCCTCGTCAAGCAAGCACCCACAAACCCAAATTCCAGCAATTTATTTCGTGCTCGCCCCTTAGCTTCTAGATGGATATAGTCCTACCAGGGCAATAATGAAATTCATGGCAATGTAAGGCTGCATATTTCCGTGTGCTTGCCCCCCACCTGCAGTATTAACTGTAGTGTTAGCAAGAGGCACTAAATTGGCAGTATCATCACTGAACATAAGACCGCCTCGTGCTCTAGAAAGCCCTACCGCTGCCGATGGCGTTGCAGCATTCCCTATCGCATCATTATTACCATTTAAACTGTGTTTATGATTAGGGATTTGCGCCTCACTTAAGGTCACAGTTTCAACGCCGACATTCTCACCGAGACGACGACGAGTCAACCCTGGCCCACTGCCGGGGTGCATTGCTGAGCGCCCCTGTAAATCAGGTAAAGCAGTCGTGGTTCGGCCATCGCCACCATAGGTAGTCCCTATCAACGAAAACAAGGCAGTATTATTCGAAATGGGCAATAGTTGACCATCACAAAAGGCCCAGCCTCTTGGTGCAAAATTACCAGCAAAAATTCTGATTTCTGCAATAAACGGTTCTGACATAGCTCAAATACTCCTATTGACGCGAAGGATAAATACCAAACAGTGCAACAATATAATTAATGCACAAGGTCGGCTGTAAGTTCGTATGCGGCTGTGAGCCGCCGGTATTATCTATGGATAGCTGATTAAGGCTGGTGTTCGGCACAGCGTCTATTAAGTACTTGAGCCGACCTGCCGAGGTGTCGCCAAGTACTTTATCGGTAGGGATTTCAGAACTTGCGGCTGCAGTTGAGGCCTCAAAAGCATGGCTGTGACTTGGCATTTGATTCTCGGTCAGCGTTACCTTTTCTACTCCTGACTTAGCACCTAGCGGCCTAGAACTCAACCCTGGGCCTTGCCCTTGATGTATAGAGATGCGTCCTCGCATATCGGGTAAGCCGAAAGTTGTGCGCCCATCGCCTCCGTAAATAGTTCCGTACAATGAAAATAATGCATCGTTTTGACTAACAGCTAATAACTGCCCATCACAAAAAGCCCATCCGCGCGGCGCAAAATTTCCGGCGAACATTCTGATTTCACCAACAAAAGGTTCTGACATAAAATCGCTCCGCTTAATTTCTTGAGGGGAAAAGTCCCATTAATGCAATGCAGTAACTCAATGTGGTGTAAGGCTGCATATTGTCATGAGCTTGACCGCCTCCGGTATTACCAATAGTTCCAGAGTGAAGCGACACAGCATTAGCTGCAGTCGGCTCGATGTACAGTGGCGTAAGAGCATCAGCTAATACATCTGCTCCCTCGACATTGTTTCCATTTGCTTCGGCCGCACTGGCGTGTGCTGCATGTTCATGAGCGGCTATTTGTGCGGCAGTTAGCGTTATTGACTCGGCTCCACCTTTTTGCCCCAATGGATGAGTGTCCCCTTTATGTATCGGGGTGCGCGACCTTAAATCGGGCAGGGCAAATGAAGTTCTCCCGTCGCCGCCATAGGTTGTGCCCAGTAGCGAGTAGAGTGATTGGTTTTGATTGATAGGCAGTATTTGCCCATCACAAAAAGCCCAACCACGTGGTGCAAAGTTAAAGCCGACTATTTTCACTTCGGCCAAAAAAGGTTCACTCATAGGGTTTCTCCATGTTGATATGAAAAGAACAAAGCACTAATAAAGGCAGCACTTACAAAAAGAGCATTAAGCTTTAGCGACTTTTCGCGAAACAACAATTTCACATTCTGTAAAGCTATTAGGGCTTAAAAAAATGTGTTCATTTTTATATTCACTGGACTCAAAATTATAAATACCTTGTGTAACCTCGGTTGGGGTCTCGCCCACATCAAGAATCAAAGTGAAACACTCCCAGTCAGTGCCATTAGCAGTATTTTCAATAATTTCTGACACCTTAGCGGTAACGGGATCCTCTAAGTTATTACCTGACAGGCTTATGGTTTGCCCGGCTAGTTTTTTGGCTGTCTCTAATGTTAACTCAGTCATTCTTGCTCCTGTTTATTGTTGGTTATGCAAAAGAAAAGGCTTTAGTTGATTCTGGTTGCCAAACCATGCGTTGGTATAACGGTGATGGTGAAGAGTCTTCAAAGGTAAAACCCAGTTGGCTATAGAGCTTTATTGCGCGCTGATTATCTTTAGCTGCGCTAATGAGTAGTGGCGCCGCTACTTTTTGTGCCGCTACCTGTAATGATTTTATCATGGCTTGGCCATAACCTTTATTTTGCATGTTAGGCAATAAAGCAAAATCAATAAGGTGAACAACATCCGGACTAAAGTCTAGTGTGACTTTGCCAATCGGTTTTTCGTGCAGCTCTATCACCCAATAGATCGCATTGGGGAATTGCTGGCTGTAGCTTTTCTGCTGAGCGTTAAACTGCATATTAATAAATGCGTTAATGCTTTCCTGGTCTTGATTTATGTGTTGTAAGTCTTGCCGTGTGGTGCGATAGAGATCGGCCATAAAGGTTGTATCGCCAGGCGTTGCCAACCGTAAATTGAGGCCGTTAGGGAGTTTAAGCATATGCTCACATCCTAAAATAATTTATGGTTAGGGGCGAGGCAATAATAGTTTGTCCATTTAGACGAGGGAGCCTGTTTTCTCACCAAGGCGCTCGAAGAGGCGCATGCCTAGGCATGTAACGCTTTGAACAACGCCGTTGAGGAGACAGGAAACAAGTATTATTGGATAAAGTATTTTTTCCTCGGCCCTTATATGAATGACTGACAGATAATAGATGACAGGAGAGGGGGGCACGAGTTGGTTTTTATAACTATTTGCTATATTTGGGTGTCTCGTTTATTTCAAAACTGGGTTTTTGGGTTGGGGTAGAAAAATGAGGTTTCCGCGGGCGACAATAGGGTATTACTGGCGCCTAATTTTTTATGTTCGCGTCGTTAGGGACTAAAATGATTTTCACTGCTCTTAATGTGTGAGGGCACAAAAATAGTAAATTTTGCGCGCAAATATCAGCTGATTATTTTTTGGAGATGACAATGTATGCAAAAGTGATCTGGCTAGAAGGTCTGTCGGGTGCGGGTAAAAGTACGGTAGGTGATGCACTGGCTGAGCAGTTAGCAGCATTAGGTTTACCTGTTAAACGCTTAGATGGTGATGTGTTACGTAAAACCCTTTGCGCTGATTTAGGCTTTAGTGAACAAGATAGGCAAGAGAGCTTATTGCGTGCAGGGTACTTGGCTAAGCAATACTGCCAGCAAGGCAGCACAGTAGTTGCTAGTTTTATTACCCCCTCCGAGATCAGCCGCAACAAGCTACGTGAATTGCTAGGCCCTTGCTTTGTTGAGGTTTATGTTGCAACGCCTTTAGCGATTTGCGCTAAACGAGACCCCAAAGGTTTATATCAAAAAGCTTTTTGTGGTGAGATTGATCAGTTTACGGGCGTTTCAGCCCCTTTTGATCCCCCTTTGAATGCCGATATTTCAATCAATACCGACCAAGAAACCCTATGCGAGTGCGTAACCGCTATTCGTGAATATTGTTTTTGTTTTCAAGATTGTACTTCTTAGCGTAGGCGTTTGACGCCTTCGCGCCCCTAATAAGCCTCATCTATCTCCCATGCCTTGTTCATGCCTTTAGCTTTTGCTGGGTATTTCAGCCTCGTCCCTTAAGCCTGCCAGTTCTCATCGCTATCAACCGGTGCTTCTTTTTTGCTCGTCTCAGATCCATCGTTGGGTTGCGCGTCTAAGTTGAGCTCAGTTGTTCCGGGGTGCCAGTTTGAGTCGCTATCAATAGCTTGAGAGTTGACGGGTAGGGATGGCGGGGTTTCTTGTATGGTGTTGTTTTCGGTGCTTTCACTTGTCCATGATGCGTCGCTATCCAGCGCGGTTATAGTGTTTTTAGTATCGTCGGCTGGAATGGTTTCGCTTGAGTTGTTGGCTGCGGGTGTAGTGTCTGCCAAGTCATTGGTTGTGTCTGTCTGCTGCGAGTTTCCGCAGGATGTAAGTAGCAACAATATCAATAATTTAGGCGCTAAGTTTAGATGATATATATTTTTAACAGTCATGACTTATTTCCAATAACGCTAATGATATCGAATAAGAGGTGGTGTGGGGCGCTAATAACTAATCGATTTTTATTACTAAAAGATAGCATGTTTAATCATTTTTTCTCTTTGTTTTTTGTTTTTCTTAAGTTAGATTTCTGTTATACCTTTTTGTTTGTTTTTATTGGTTTTATAGGTGATTTTAAGTCCAGTTTTAGGCTGTTTTTTTATATCTTTGGGTCGAGCCTCTGCTATATTTTATAGGGTTAGATTGATGTGGTTGTGAGCCTATTGGTGTTGAGTGTGCTGAAATGTTGTTTCTGTTTGGTGGTTGGGAGTAAGGGAGTAACTTGTCATCCATTAATGTTGGTTACGCGTTCTTGTCTTTGTTATTTACAGTATGCACTTGTTTTGGGTTGAAGGGCGCCTCGGTAATGTAACGCCTTTATCGGTACGTGACTTTACTGTTCTGTGTTTGTATAGGCCTGCGCTACGTACCCTTTAAATACATCGGTGAGGAAATGGAATTTTGCACCTCTTTGGATAATCTATTATTGCCTTTTCCCTACAGAGTGAATGCATTTTAGATACTTGGTTTTTTAAATGACACAAAATACTGGATCCTATAATGAAGGTTAAAAATTTTTTATTATCATTAATGCTTTTGGGGTCGTTGAGTGCTGGCGCGTTTGGCAATGGCGATAACAATATTGCGACTGAGGCGTTTTCAGGTGCGGACTTAATTTTTAATGCCAATCAAGTGGCTAAAAATGTGACGATCAGTGTTTCAGGTCCCCATGGTTTTTTTGTCACTCAATCATCAATTGATAGTATTCCTTCTATTAATTTATATGATGCGGGTAGTCCTAGTGATGGGCGTTATCGGTACCAGCTTACGGCGTCTGTGGCGGGTGAAGGGGCGCAGGTGAAAAGTCAGCTTAATAACGGTCGAGACTCAAACGCAACGCAAGCGATTTATGGGGTTTCTCAAAGTGGCTCCTTTTATTTTGAAGACGGCCAAATAAAAAAGTTTGATAAAATTGACGATACTCAAACTTTACCATCACGCTAACCGAGGATGTTGATAATGAAAAACCCTTTATTTGGATTAGCGGAAAAAAATATCGCACAGTCGCGTAGTCTGCTTTTTGCAGGTTCAGTGTTAGCGGGTGCAACACTGATGTGTAGTGCCGGGGCAGGAGCTGACCAACAAATACAAGATGATTTAGTCGCTGTGGGCAGTATTTGCGCTGGGATTGATTGTGTTACTGGCGAAGTGTTTAGTTTTGATACGATTCGCTTAAAAGAAAATAATTTACGTATTCGGTTTCAAGATACCAGCGGCAGTAGCTCATTTCCTACGAATGATTGGCAAATTACCGCCAATGATTCGTCTAACGGCGGCATGAATAAATTCAGCATTGATGATATTGATGGTGCAAAAACCCCTTTTACCATTGAAGCGGGCGCTCCCGATGCGGGTATTTATTTAGATAGTTCTGGCTATTTAGGCTTGGGTACTTCAACGCCTGCGCTGAACTTGCATATTAAATCGAGTAATACGCCCTCGCAGCGTTTTGAACAAGATATTAGCGGTGGCTTTACCGCGCAAACGTGGGATGTAGGGGGGAATGAAACCAGCTATTTTATTCGTGATGTGACCAATAGTGAGACCTTGCCTTTTAGGCTGTTTCCTGGCGCACCTTCTGAAAGTTTAGTGATAAGTGCCTCGGGTGCGGTTGTGTTAGGGGCGACGAGTGCAAAAGATTATTACGGCAGTAATGCACTGTTAGACCTTGCAGGTAGTTCGGGGGCTAACCCTATTCTGGGCGTTGATGCC
>NZ_CEXWTU010000040.1:10035-27409 GCF_982758155.1 Marinagarivorans sp.
TGCCGATACGCAGTTTTCATCATTAGCATTTTCGGTAGCCAGTACCGATAAATGGCAGCTGAGTGCCCGTGCCAATGTAGATGCCGGGGCGTCGGCCACCGTTGATCGTTTAGCTTTTTATAATGAAGCCTCAGAAGAGGTACTCACTATTCAGCAATCGGGTAGCTTGTATGTGGGCGATAGTGGCGGTGGTAATAACAATACAACCCATGCCATTGAGGTGTCCAACGGTGCACACTTAACGGCCGGTGGAGTGTGGACCAACGCATCCAGTCGTGCGCTAAAAAATAATATTGTTGACCTTGCCGGCAGTGCGGCACTAGCGGCCTTAACGGCTCTTAACCCGGTAACGTTCTCTTATAAGCGTGAGCCTTCGGAATCTTATGCCGGTTTTATTGCGGAAGATGTACCCGAATTAGTCGCCACCAATGATCGCCGTAGCTTGGCACCTATGGATGTGGTTGCTGTATTAACAAAAGTTGTGCAAGACCAGCAGGCGCTGATTGAAAGCCTGAATAGCCGTATTAGCCGGTTAGAGAAAGCAGACCACTAAATTAGATTTCACTATTAGTTTTTTTTGTATAGCGCTTATTCTCGAGCGCCATCAATACCTTTGTAATGAAAAACGTGGCCGATCTTTAGAGTGGGCTTATTTAGCCCCTTTGAGCCGTAAGCCTGAGGTTTGGGTTTGTGTCATTTTATTTTCTAAACTCGATGGAGCTAATGCAATCAATGCATGTCATCCGTAGTCAGTTTTTGCGTCCATTCATCCTTTTATTAGGTTTGGCTTTTAGTGTGTATTCACACGCAGCGCCGCCCACGTTTAGTTTGGCTTTTTCGCCGAGCACCATAGGGCCCGGCAGCATTTCGACGGTGACTTACACTATTAATAATTCGGCCGAAGCTGCCGGTGTTACTGGGCTATCGTTTACCAATACTTTACCGACAGGGGTCACCGTTGCTAACCCAAGTAGGGCTAGTACCAGCTGTATTGATGGTACTTTAACGGCTACGGCAGGTAGTGGTAATGTCACTATTAGCGGTTATCGCTTAAGCGCTGTTGCGTCTTGCACGGTAACGCTTGATGTCACGAGTAGTACGCCTGGTGCACATGTTAATACCACGGGTGCTTTAGCAACCAGTGCGGGTAGTGCAGGTACAGCGACCGCTAACCTTACGGTAGATGCGGGCCGGCCTGGATTTTTGATGGCATTTTCTCCTAGCTCTATTACCCCGGGTGCTGACAGCACTTTAACGTATACCTTTGACAATAGTTTGAATGGCTCTGGGGCTAATGTAATGGTGTTTAGCAATACGTTACCTACGGGTGTTGTGTTGTCTGATCAACCGTTGAGTACGACAACCTGTAATAGTAGCTCGACGCCAGTAATCACAGCTGTTGCACAGGCTAGTAGGATTGATTTTTCAAAAGGGAGCGTGACGGCGGGTGCTAGCTGTACGTTTAGCGTTAATGTTACAGCCGCGAATGCCGGTGAATATAGCAATGTGAGCGGTGCCCTTAGCCAAAATGGCTCAAACGCTAGCGGTGCGGCTAGTGCAACGCTTACGGTGGGGAATCCGTTTATTAGTGCGTACTTTCCAGCATCTGTTACGCCAGGGGCCAGTGCTACCTTAAGCTTTACTTTAAATAATACTGATAGAGACAACGCCGCTACGGGTATTACCTTTACGAATGATTTAAATTCGACCTTAAGTGGCCTAGCGGCAACTGTTTTACCGGCTAACGACTTTTGTGGTTCGGGTTCTACCTTAACGGGCAGTTCGACCATTACAGTAGCGGGTGCAAGTTTGGCGGCAGGGGCGAGCTGTAGTTTTGAGCTTACAGTACTTATACCAACCAATGCCGCGGCCAGCACTTATACAAATAATACGAGTACGCTTAACCTAACATTAGGTTCTGCCACGACTAAGCCTGCGTTTAGTCACTCTCTTGTTGTTAAAAAAAGCCCTGTGTTAACGATGGCTTTTATTGATGACCCAGCCAATTTAGGTGAAGACGTTACCCTACGTTTTACGGTGACTAATACCGATACAGCGAATGAGATGAGCGCTTTCACGTTCACTCAAGAAATTGATGCAGTCTATGCGGGTATCACTATTAATACGGTACCCAATGCGAATAGCTGTGGTACAGGCTCAACCTTTACCTCTGGTGTTGTTGATGAGGTACGTGTTTTTACAGTTGCAGGTGGCACGATAGTAGCGGGTGGTAATTGCACTTTTGATGTTGTTTTAACGCTTCCTGAGCTTGGCCCACCGGGTAGTTTTGTGTATACCACCAGTGCTCCCACAAGTGTTGTGAATGGTGAAGCATTAAGCAGTAACACAGCGAACGATACGTTAGTTATATTAGCGGCGGCACAATTAAGTATTGCGCTGGCAGATGAGGCTGCAGTGCCGGGCAGTATAGTGGCCGCGGAGCTAAGCCTTGAATACACCGAAAGTGCAGTGGCCGATATTAGCGGCCTAGGTTTTACAATAGATTTAGAGGCTGCGCTAACGGGTATGACGATGGCGACGGGTACCGCGAGCGATGTGTGCGGTGCAGGTTCGTCGATAAGTGGTACCTCTACAATTACTTTTACCGGTGGTTCATTGGCTGCGGGTGCAAAGTGTACTTTTAGCGTAACGTTACAAATACCCAGTGGCGCGACGCCGAGCACATACACGCTAATAAGCTCAGCGGTGACGGGCACAACTGCGGCGCAGGCTACTAATTCTGGTGCAGCTTCTGATACGCAAATCATTACAGGGCTTGCCGTATCCAAAATATTCTTAACCAGTACTGCATTAGCCGGTGATGCGATAACCGCGCGTTATACCATTACCAATGCGGCCACAGCATTGGCTGCAAGCGCCATGGAATTTACTGACAGGTTAAGCCAGGCGCTATCAACATTGGCGGCAACATCGCTTCCCGCACAGCCGTGCGGCGTAGGCTCTACCATTACAGGTACCACATCGCTGACGTTTAGTGGTGGCAGCCTTGCCCCGGGTGAACTGTGTACGTTTGATGTGCTTCTACTCATACCCGCTGGCGCTAGCGCAGGTGCTTACAATAGCCCAACTGAATCCATGAGCGCGACGGTAAACGGCAATAATACCGAAACGCCTAAAGCAGCGGCTATTTTGTATGTAGAGGCACTGGAGGCCGTGATCGCTTCTACAGCCTCCAACCCTACGCTAACCTCTCCGATTCCTGTCACTATTCATTTTGATCGTTCGGTTGTTAATTTTGCGGTGGAAGACCTTACGATTACGAATGGTAGTGCCAGTAACTTTAGCGGCTCTGGCCAAAGCTATAGTGCGGACATTACGCCGGACGCTACCGGTGATGTGGTTATTTCACTGCAAGCGAATGTGGTGGATGATGCTGTTAACAGTAGTGTTAAAAATACCGCAGAAAGCTTAACGATTGAATATGCCGCACCACCCGCTAACGTAGTGGTAACGGTGCCGGCCAGTGCTGTGAATACTGTGGGTTCAAGTTATACCATCTCTGGTTCACACGCTATTGATGTGAGCCGAGTGTATCTTTATGCCGACAGCGATAATGATGGCGTGGCGGATAATAATACCGTTTTAGCGAGTGCGACAGCGGCGGGTGGAACTTGGTCGATGACCGCGACTTTATCATTTCAAGTGGCCAATAATTTTGTTGTGGTGTGGGAGGATCGGCTCAATCGCGTTAACCGTGCGGTAAATGTACCCACCATTACCGAGGTTACGCCCAATTTTGACCCTGTCATTAGTGGTACGCCTTCGACCAGTATTGCAGAGGATGCCAGCTACAGCTTCACACCAACAATGACCGACGCCAACAGTAACGATACGCATACCTTTAGCATCACCAATAAACCCACCTGGGCTAGCTTTAGTGCGTCTACAGGTGCGCTAACGGGTACGCCGTTGAATGCCGATGTGGGTAGTCATTCCAATATAGTTATTACCGTGACCGATAGCTCTACGCTATCGGCGAGTTTAGCGGCGTTTGCTATTGCGGTGAGTAATACCAATGATGCACCTGTCATTAGTGGCACGCCTAGCGGCAGCGTAGCCGAAGATGCGGCATACAGTTTTACGCCGAGTGTGAATGATGTTGATGTGAGTGATACCGCTACATTTAGTATTGCGAATCAACCCAGTTGGGCCAACTTTAGTACCAGCACAGGGGTTTTAAGTGGTACCCCTACTAATGATGATATTGGCGTAACCAGTAGTATTGTGATTACTGTAACCGATGCTGCCAGTGCGGCCGATAGTTTGGTGGCTTTTAGCCTTACGGTGACAAATACCAATGACGCCCCGGTTATTAGCGGTACCCCCAGTACTACCGTGGCAGAGGATGCCGCTTACAGCTTTACCCCCGCTGTAGCGGATGTGGATGCCGGTGATACCGCCACATTTAGTATTGCTAACGCCCCTAGCTGGGCCAGCTTTAATACCAGTACGGGTGCGTTAACCGGTACCCCGGTGAATAGTGACGTGGGCGTGAGTAGTAATATTGTGATTACCGTGACTGATACCGCCAGCGCTAGCGATAGTTTAGCGGCCTTTAGTATTACGGTGAGCAATACCAACGACGCGCCAGCCATAAGTGGTGCGCCCGCGACAACGATTGCCGAAGACAGTGCATACAGCTTTACCCCTGTGGTGAATGATGACGATAGTGGTGATAGCACAACCTTCAGTATTGCCAATCAGCCTAGCTGGGCGAGCTTTAGTGCTAGTACGGGTGTGTTAAGTGGTACCCCCACCAACGACGACATTGGGGTAACCAGTAATATTGTAATTACCGTAACCGATAGTGCGAGTGCCGCAGATAGCTTGGCGGCCTTTAACCTGACCGTTAGCAATACCAATGATGCGCCGGTGATTAGCGGCAGCCCAAGTACCACCGTGGCCGAAGATGCTAGCTATAGTTTTACGCCGAGTGTGAGCGATGTTGATGCGAGCGATACCGCCACTTTTAGTATTGCGAACCCACCCAGTTGGGCCAATTTTAGCACCACCACAGGGGCTTTAACCGGTACCCCGACTAACAGCGATGTTGGCTCCACGACAGGCATTGTTATTACTGTGACTGATACAGCCAGCGCTAGCGATAGCTTGGCGGCGTTTAGTTTAACCGTGACTAATACCAACGATGTGGTAGTGATTAGCGGCACGCCGAGTACCAGTGTTAATGAAGATGCTGCTTATAGCTTTACGCCAACGGTCGCAGATGATGATGTTGGCGATACCGCCACATTTAGTATTAGTAATGCACCGAGTTGGGCTAGTTTTAATACGGCAACAGGGGCTTTAACCGGTACGCCAACCAATAGTGATGTGGGTGTGAGCAGTAATATTGTGATTAGTGCCACCGACAGTGCAACGGCAGTGGCTAGCTTAGCGGCGTTTAGTATCACGGTGAATAATACCAATGATGCCCCGACAATTAGCGGCACACCTAATACCGCTGCGCCAGAGGATGCGCTTTATAGCTTTACACCTAGCAGCAATGATGTGGATAGCGGTGATACCCGCGCGTTTAGTATTACTAATCAACCGAGTTGGGCCAGCTTTAGTACCAGCACGGGTGTATTAACGGGCACGCCGACCAATGCCGATATTGGCTTAACCAGCAATATTGTGATTACCGTAACTGATGCTGCCAGTGCTACGGCGAGCTTAGCGGCATTTACGATTACCGTGAGTAATACTAACGATGCGCCGGTAATCAGCGGCAGCCCCAGTACGACTGTGGCACAGGACGCCAGCTATAGTTTTACGCCGACGGTGAGCGATGATGATAGTGGCGATACTGCAACCTTTAGCATTACCAATGGACCCAGCTGGGCCAGTTTTAATAGCAGTACCGGCGCCTTAACCGGCACGCCAAGCAATAGCGATGTTGGCCTAAGCAGTAATATTGTGATTACCGTGGTTGATGGTGCGAGTGCGGCCGATAGCTTGGCTGCCTTTACTATTACCGTGACCAATATTAACGATGCCCCTGTGATGAGTGGTACACCGAGTACTACCGTGGCAGAAGATGCCGCGTATAGTTTTACGCCCACCGTGAATGACATCGATGCGGGTGATACGGCCACCTTTAGTATTACTAATCGGCCTACTTGGGCCAGCTTTAGTGCTAGCACGGGTGTGTTAAGTGGTACGCCAACGAATGATGATATTGGCGTAACCAGTAATATTGTAATTACCGTGACCGATAGCGCCAGTGCCACTGATAGCTTAGCGGCCTTTAACCTGACAGTGAGCAATACCAACGATGCCCCGGTGATTACAGGCACACCGAGTACGGCTGTAGCAGAAGATACCAGCTACAGCTTTACCCCTGCGGTGACTGATGATGATGCGGGTGATGCGGCAAACTTTAGTATTGTGAATAGCCCTGCGTGGGCCAGCTTTAATTCGGCAACAGGGGCTTTAACCGGCACGCCCACCAATGATGATATCGGCGTAACCAGTAATATTGTGATTACCGTAACCGATAGTGCTAGTGCTACCGCCAGCCTAGCGGCGTTTAGTATTACGGTGAGTAATGTGAATGACGCGCCGACTATTACGGGTACACCGGCAGCGACGATAGATGAAGATAGCCTTTACAGTTTCACCCCTACCGCGAACGATGTGGATACTGGTGATTCTCTCACGTTCAGTATTACCAATGCCCCGACTTGGGCCAGCTTTAATGCCAGTACGGGCGCGCTGACCGGCACGCCGACGAATAGTGATGTGGGGACTACGAGCGCCATTGAAATCACGGTAACCGATAGTGCCAGTGCAACGGCCAGCCTGGCTACGTTTAGCCTTACTGTTAGTAATACTAATGATGCTCCAGTGATTAGTGGTATGCCGAGCAATAGCGTGGCAGAAGATTCCACTTATGGCTTTACCCCTACCGCAAGCGATGTGGATGCTGGCGATACCTTGAGCTTTAGTATTAGTAATGCACCCAGCTGGACCAGTTTTGATGCCAGTACTGGCGCTTTAACCGGTACGCCCACCAACGATAATATTGGGCTGACAAGCAATATCGTGATTACCGTAACCGATAGCGCGAGTGCTACTGCCAGTTTGGCGGCGTTTAGTATTTCTGTGGGTAATACGAACGATGCGCCCACGATTAGCGGTACACCGGCAACAGTGGTAGATGAAGATGTGAGTTATAGCTTTACGCCAGAGGTGGCCGATGTTGATAGTGGCGATACGCTGAGCTTTAGCATTGTGAATGCTCCCGCTTGGGGTAGCTTCAATACTGCTACAGGTGCATTGACCGGCACGCCCACCAATAGCGATGTAGGTTCGCACGCGAATATCGTTATTAGTGCAACCGATAGCGGCGGCGCCACGGCAAGCTTAGCGGCCTTTACTATTACGGTCAGCAATATTAACGATGCTCCCGAAATTAGCGGTACCCCAAGCACTATGGCGCCAGAGGATGCTAGCTATAGTTTTACACCGGTTGTTATTGATGTTGATGCTGGCGATACGCAAACATTTGCGATTTCAAGCCCGCCGAGCTGGGCCACTTTTAATGCAGCAACAGGTGCCCTAACAGGCACGCCGAGCAATAATGATTTAGGGCAGAGCAGTGGTGTTGTCATCACCGTGAGTGATGCGGCAGGTGCCAGCGCAAGTTTACCGGCCTTTAATATAGTGGTGAGTAATACCAATGACGCCTTAGTGATTAGCGGCACACCGGATACGACCGTACCCGAAGATACTGCTTATAGCTTTACGCCCGAGGTCAGCGATGACGATGTCGGCGATACCGTCGTTTTTAGTATTCAAAATATGCCTGATTGGGCCGCCTTTGATACCGCAACAGGGGCGCTGACTGGTACGCCCGATAATAGCCATGTTGGCGTGTGGCCTGATTTTATTTGGATTAGTGCAACCGATGGGGGTGGCGCTACCTCAAATTTGGCGCCCTTTACCTTAACAGTGACTAATACCAATGATGCCCCGGTTATTAGCGGAACCCCTGCCTCTGCAGTAGCAGAAGACGCGAGTTACAGCTTTACGCCCGAGGTGAGCGATGACGATGCCGGTGATACTCAAACCTTTACCATCACAAACCCACCCAGTTGGGCCAGTTTTGATGCGGCAACGGGTGCTTTAACCGGCACGCCAACCAATGCCGATATCGGCCTGACGAGTGATATTGTGATTACCGTAAGCGATACCGCAGAAGTCACCGATAGCTTGCCAGCCTTTAGTGTTCTGGTAACCAATACCAACGATGCATTGATGATTAGCGGTGCGCCGAGTGCAACGGCTAATGAAGATGCGCTGTATACCTTTGTGCCAACAATCAGTGATGACGATGTAGGCGATAGTGCTGTATTCAGTGTGACTAACCTACCAATCTGGGCCAGTTTTGACCCTGCAACTGGGGCCCTAATGGGTACCCCCAGCAACAGTGATGTGGGTGCGAGTGAGGCGTTAATTGTTATTAGCGCCATGGACAGCGGCGGCGCGATATCGAGTTTGGCGCCTTTCACCCTCACGGTGAACAATACCAATGATGCTCCGACGATTAGCGGCACGCCAACCACAGCTGTCGATGAAGATGCGAGCTACAGTTTTACACCGGTGGTTGCTGATGAGGATGTGGGTGATACCCATACCTTTAGTGTTGAGAATAAACCGAGCTGGGCCACCTTTGATGCGTTAACGGGTAGCTTAATGGGCACGCCAGCTAACGACGATGTAGGGCAGGCGAGCGGTATAGTCATTACGGTTACCGATGAGGCAGGGGCGAGTGCAAGCTTGCTGGCCTTTAATATTGTGGTGATTAATACCAATGATGTTCCAATCATTAGCGGTGCGCCAGATACGACCATACTCGAAGACATTTTATATAGCTTTACCCCCGAAATGAGTGATGTTGACGTGGGCGATACGGTTGTTTTTAGTGTTCGAAATGCCCCTGGTTGGGCCACTTTTGATACAACAACCGGTACGCTTTCAGGTACGCCGAGTAATAGTGATGTTGGATTATGGCGTGGTGCTATTTTCATTTTTGCAACAGATAGTAGCGGTGCAGTCTCACGCTTACCGCGCTTTACCTTTACGGTCATTAATGTAAACGATGCACCGCTCATTTCTGGTACTCCAGCGACAGAGGTAGCAGAAGACGCCAATTACAGTTTTGCTTCAGTATTTAGTGATGTTGATGAGGGTGATACCCTAATCTTTACCATTGAGAACAAGCCCAGCTGGGCAAGCTTTGACACAACGTCTGGTGTGTTAACCGGTACCCCCACGAATAATGATGTTGGGACTAGCGCCAATATTGTGATTACAGTTGCCGACAGTGAAAATGCCACGGCGAGCTTGGCACCTTTTAATATTGTGGTGAACAATACCAATGATGCTCCTGTAATTAGTGGCACACCGAGTACCACCATTGCCGAGGATGCCCCTTATAGCTTCGCCCCCGATGCTTCGGATGTTGATGCAAATGATGTGTTAACACTTAGCATTAGCAATAAGCCGGCTTGGGTGAGCTTTGATGCGGCAACAGGGGCTTTAACGGGTACGCCGGATAATAGCCATGTGGGCGTAACGAGCGATATCGTGCTGAGCGTTACCGATCTTGCCGGCGCCGTGAGTAGCCTCGCAGCCTTTAGTTTAGCCGTGACCAATACCAATGACGCCCCAGAAATTAGCGGCACACCACAGGCCCTAGTTGCAGAAGATTCCCTCTATAGCTTTACGCCATCTGTTAATGAGGTGGACCAAGGCGATACCACCACGTTTAGTGTTGATAACAAACCCCTTTGGGCCACGTTTGATTTAGCAACAGGCACCTTAACGGGCACGCCAAGTAATGCTGATGTGGGTGCTTTTAATAATATTGTGATATCGGTGAGTGATACGGCAGGAGCAACTGCCAGCTTGCCGGCGTTTAATATTACGGTGCAAAACACCAACGATGCTCCAGCGATTAGTGGTATTCCAAGTATCAGTATTGATGAGGATGCACTGTATAGCTTTACGCCCACGGTGACCGATGACGATGCTGGTGATGCGTTGACTTTTGCTGTTATTAACCTTCCTGTATGGGCTAGTTTTGACGTGGCCACGGGTACTTTAATGGGCACGCCTAGCAACGGCGATGTAGGGGTGTATGCGGATATCGTCGTGAGTGTAAATGACGGAGCGGATGGTACTAGTAGCCTCGCGGCCTTTAACCTTACCGTCAATAATATTAACGATGCGCCCGAAATTACGGGCAGCCCAAATACCACCGTCATCGAAGATGAGCCATATAGTTTTACCCCTGCTGTGAATGATGTTGACCGCGATGATAGTCATACTTTTAGTATTACTAATGCTCCAGCATGGGCCTCTTTTAATACCGCTACTGGCGCTTTAACGGGTACGCCAGGGTCTGATGATGTTGCCGTGCATGGCGGTATTGTTATTACAGTTGTTGATAGTGCCAATGCTGAGGCCAGCTTAGCGGTCTTTAGTATTAGCGTGACGAATGTGAATGATGCGCCAGTGATTAGTGGTACTCCCAATGCAACGGCAGCTGAAGATGCGCTTTACCGCTTTACCCCCACGGTTGTAGACCCTGATGCGAGTGATATTAAAGTTTTCACCATCACTAATTTGCCAGAATGGCTAACCTTTAATCCCTCTAATGGCGGCCTAACGGGTACGCCCGATAACACCCATATTGGGATTTATAGCGATATTGTTATTAGTGTGGCCGATAGTGCCGACGCCACAGATAGCTTACCGGCTTTTAGTATTACCGTGGTCAATGCGAATGATGCGCCAGTGGCAGTGGATGATCAGTTTGTCTTAAGCTTCAATAGTGAAGGTTACTTACTGGATGTTTTACAAAATGATACCGATGAAGACGGGGACGCATTAACCATTTTATCGGTGAGCAGTGTTTTGGAGGGGCTGACTATTGAGGAGGGGCAGTTGCGTTTTATACCGGCCTTTGAGCTTGATAGTGCAGAGTTTGAATACCTCGTGAGCGACGGTAATGGTGGCCAAGATACTGCCATTGTTACTCTAACAATTAATGCCGATAGTACCGCAGCAGCGGGGCCTCAAATCACGGTGCCGCCTGATGTTGAAGTTAATGCCACCGGCTTATTTACGCGGGTAGATCTGGGGGTGGCAACAGCAAAAGATGCCAGCGGTAATACATTGCCTGTAACCCTGTTAAATGGCAATAAACAGTTTGCTGCCGGAATCCACAAGGCTTACTGGCAGGCGACGGATGCCGCCGGAAATAGCACTGTGCGTGAACAAGAGGTGCGCGTTAACCCCTTGGTTTCGTTGGCCAAAGGGCAGCAAGTCATCGAGGGCAGCAGTGTACGCATTGGCATAATACTGAGTGGTAAACCGCCAGAGTACCCCGTGGTTGTGCCTTATAGCGTGAGTGGTACAGCTGATGAGGGTGATCATAGTTTGATGAATGGAGAGGTGAGCTTAACCTCCCTTCAAGGTGAAATTTTGCTGGATGTATTCGCCGACGGTGTGTTTGAAGAAAGCGAAACGATTGTTGTGACTTTAACCGGCGAAACACTGAATGCTGGTAGCCAAAACACACACACCATCGCGATTGTTGAAGGCAACCTTGCACCGCAAGTTAGCTTGCTGGCCACCCAAGAGGAGGAGCCCCGTTTATTGATGGACGCTGCGGGCAATACGATTGTGATTAGCGCCACGGTAGTCGATGCCAACCCCGCTGATGGACACACTTTTGTTTGGCAGTTTATCGAGGGGGTCGAAGATTTAGATGCTACCGATAACACCTTTAGTATTAACCCTGCAGATTTAATCCCAGGTCAGTACAGCGTCACTGTTACTGTGAGTGATGATGGCTTGCCGAGTAAGAGTGTCGAAAATACGGTGTATTTTGAAATTATTGACGAGCTGCCCGTACTGACCAGTGATGACAGCGACGGTGATTTAATACCGGATAACCTAGAGGGGTTAGGTGATGATGATGGCGATGGCATTGCGAACTATTTAGATGATAGTGATGCTGCTGTTAATGTGCTACCTAGTAAGGTGAGCGAGCAAAACAAATACTTAATGGAGGGGCCTGCCGGTGCGCATTTACGTAAAGGGAGCTTTGCCGCAGGCAATGAGCAGGGTGGTGGTGTATTAAGCGAGTTAGACGTAGACCTTCAATTAGTGCCCGATTCCGAAGCCCAAAGTGTGGGCGTTATTTTTGATTTTGTGATGTACGGCTTACCAGCGGTAGGGGCAAGCTACAGTATTGTGTTGCCACAACAAGAGGCCATTCCTTTTGAGGCGCTGTATCGCAAATATGTTAATGGAACGTGGGTTGATTTTGTTGTTAACGAGCGCAACGGACTTTACTCAGCAGCCGGTGAAGCCGGCTACTGCCCTCCACCAGAAAGTGATAGCTGGCAGGCCGGTTTAACAGAAGGGGATTGGTGTGTGCAGTTGTCCATTGAGGATGGTGGCCCTAACGATGACGACGGATTGGCAAATGGCACTATTGTGGACCCCGGCGGCATAGCGGTGGCACTCAGTAATAACAGCTTCCCCGTGGTGGTTAACGATAGTGGGGTTACCTTTGCGGGGGCTGCGCTTACGGTAAATATACTGGGTAACGATACCGATGCTGATGAAGATACGTTAGTTATATCCAGTGCAACAGCGAACATTGGCGCTAGTACAATCGGCGAAAATGGCGAGCTTACCTATACACCGCCCGAAAACTTTATTGGCACAGACGAAATCATATACAGCATCACCGACGGCAATGGAGGTACCGCCTCGGGTACCTTAACCGTAGAGGTTGTGCAGCAAGCCGCCGCCGTTGCACCAACCACTCCAGTGAATGCGCGGGTAAGGGGTGGCGCGATGAATGGCTTAACGCTTTTGATGTTTTATTTGATGTACTGTGGCGTTTTAGGTTGTTACTTCATGAAGAAGCGACTTCATAAGAAGGGCGCTGCTTAGGGGCGTGCATTAAATAAGGGGCGAGGAATTAATACATTATCCACTAATGCTCGCTCTTTACTTCCTCATCTTTGTTACTCAAGGTGTTACATGCCCCGGTAGCTGCTCCTCGACATTATGCTCCTAGATATAGTGCTCCTGGGTAATAGCTCATGCATTACCCTAAAACGTACATCCCTATACGGATGCAATGTCCAATAAGGGGCTTCCTTGCCCCGATACGTTACCCTGCTGACCTATTTCCCTAAATCCCGGTATGCGCCCCTTTAAATGCCTCTATGAGGAGCAGAATCCTGCGCCTAATTGGACAGTCTATTCTTGCCTCGCCCTAATGTGTTTAATAAAAGCCGCTATTTCTTCAGCCCCAGCAAATAGAAAAACCGTGTGGCTAAGTGTGTTAATGTGCGCGAAAATAGTGTGTATGAATTGAAAGTAATACTTTAAGGATTTTTTGTGAAAATAACCATCAAGCTCCTGTGCAGCATTTGCTCGCCACTGCTTATTGTCGCCTGTCCTTCGATGGTTGAATATTTATTCAACGGATAAGAAAAAACATGTCCTCTATAGACCCTGTAGTTACCTTAATTGTTGATGAGTGTGTTTCCGGCTCCCAACTTGCGCGCTTTAAAGCTTATGCCGAAGAACAGGGCATTTCTTATCATAAAGCGCTTAATGTATCTGCTCAGTACTCTGGTATGCCGGATGCTCAGATTATTCACCACTTACTTAATCAACATACAATATTACTGACCAATGATCGGCCTTTTCATAACAAGGTACTGAGTAAGGATCTGAAGTCCTATTTTGCGGATGATCAGCACGTGACACATAAAGCTTTGCCTGGCATAAAAGTTAAGCCTGATGCCCCTCTGACAAAAAAGACGAAAGAAATAAAATCGAATTATCATCAGGTTAGCCCTTCAATTAGGTTCGCGTTGCTTCCATCGTCCAGTAAAGACTTAAAGCGCTTGTCTAAAAAGTGCCGGCGAATTCGCAATCATTTTGATGGGCTCGACAACCTAGAGCTTATAGCGGTAACTGTTTCGTTGCGGGCGTTTAACGGTGCGCAGCTAATAGGGGTAAAAATCCGTGTTTCATCGTCTGTTGGTATAGCGGCTTTGGATGCGAGTGAAAGTTATGTGTTGGAAGCTAGCGAGCAAGAGCAGGCGGGTTTAATCGCTTTAAACTACAGCCTTATCACCGTTATATTGTTGATGCTGAGCAGTGTCAAAACGGTCATATTTTTTGACACTGACTCTATTACACTGCCGGATGTTAGCGATGAAAATGAAGTCTCGAATAATGATTGCTTGGGTTTATTTTCTCAGCTTTCAGGTGCATTTAAACAGCTTGAATTCACGCCTACACATAAAGGGCCGTATATCGAAAGATTACGCTTAAGACTTTTTGATTTAATGGCCAGTGATAGCAATGAGATAAAGCCTGGGAATATTGCAGATATTATAAAAGCTGTCTGTAAAAAGTAATAACCGTATTCGGCTGCTTCTGTAGTTGTTCTGACGTAATTCTAATGCGAGGATTAATATTAATGGGGTGCCGATAGGTGCCTAAAATTAGGTGTCTGAAATTTGTTGTATTTTATCCATAGATCCGAACACCTTTTAAATGACTACTGAAGAGTTTTAGTAAAGCGAGCTGTGATTCGCTTAAGTGTGCTTTCCTTTAACGTTAGCGGCGGCACAATATTTTGTAGGACGGCAGCATCACATTGCCGAATAATGCCATCCAGCATACCTTCGGCATAGGTCTCACCCAGTAGCTGCACCACTCTACCGGAATCCATCTCTTGAATTTCGGCACCTAAGCTTTCTAGTAAGGCATGGTCTGCCCAGTCTGCGCCTGCTTCGCTGATATTCACTGTGCACACAAGTAAGGCGAATGCTGTGTCATCGTCATAACCTTCGTATTCTTCAAAGAATACTTCAGCGTTTTGGGGGTCTTTTGCCAAAACAAACCAGTCTTCGTGGTGGTCTTCAGTGGTAACCCAGTAAAGGTTCATAGTGTCTCACTAGCGTTGGAATGGGGGTGTTGTTTATGGGTGCCTTCAGTATAGAACCTTCTGATGAAAACGGCTTTCTGTTATCGGAAAGTTGACCAAGGTTGTGCGCTGTTACAATACGGAAAGCTTTGCAAAAGAGTCGCGAAAGCATTCGTGTTGAGTTTTTTGGCTTCGAACGTAAACGTTGATAGATTGGGTTGTGGAGGGTAGACTTTTGTTAACGCAAAAATCTAAGTCTTATTCATTCACTCCACAGCTTTTTTCGGCAGCAATATCAAAGTCACCCCTGAGTATTTCATCCTGGCTGCCCGATAATTTTTAAAATAAAAAAGCAGCTGAGGCGGTTAAGCCTTAGCTGCTTTTGGGTATAGAACTAAAAATATCAATTATAAAAGAATCAGACTAATAGCCAGAGCGGCTTGAAACGAATGCCGGCCTCAGCTGTTGCTGCTTGAATTTCAGACTATAATATTTAAGGTAAATCTAAAGTAATGTTGCCTTCAATTGTTTGATCTTGATTTTCGCTATTTACCAAGTCCATATCAAAATAAGCCTCAAATGACCCGTCACTACCTGCTTCTGTGACCGTCAAATCTCCGTCATCTTCTTCAATGCCAGAGAAGCTCGATAACGGGTCCCAGTTTAAGCTAAACGAATTAGCTGCGTATAGCGGTAAAAAACTATTGAACCCGAAGCTGTCAACGCCAAAATTTTCACCTTCAAAGTTGAATTCCATTGTGTAGGCATCCTCTGCAATGGTTCCATAAAGCTCGATAGTGGAAAACTCAATGATGTTTGAATAAGCGTCGCTGGCGAAAAGTGAGCGGTATAGATCTACGCAGGTTTCATTGTCACTATAGTTTTCGGAAGGAAAGGTTGTTGAGAATGTTAGATTTGCATAATTGTTTATGCCCTCTTCTAAATAACGATAAGATCGCGCTGAGATAATGGTGTCGGCACAGTAATACTCAACCCAAAAATTGTTGCCCTCTTGGTAGCGCTTTTGTGTCACTTCGTTAAGCAAGCACTGTTCAGGTATTATTGGTGGAAAATTTACCGTGTCAAGTAAGGATTCTCCTGAGTTTTCTCCGCAGTAGCCCCATGAGTGATCACCTTCGTCGTTTATCTTTGTATATCCTGTTCCCATTAGGGATTGGTGTCTTTCCCACGTTTCGCCTTCAAGCTCTACATCGTCAGTAAAATAAATTGTGTAATGCCAACTAGCCGAATCCCCAAAACCAGTATCATCAAAGGTGATAACTTCGGGGCCTTTATATCTAAAGGCACTGCCAGCGATTTGATTTCTTCTATTTGGGTTCAGGTCCGCAATAGATACGCCGCCGAATCGTCTATCGTCACCTAATAGCTGACCGTCAGCTAAGCTAAGGGTTAGGGTGATACTGACTACACCGTCCTCTTCGACCTGAGGCGCGGTAAAAAGTATTGTAGGTGAGTTTTGGCCGGTAAAGGAGAGCGAAAGTCCTTTATGGGTGACCCTCCAATCGTACTGAATAGATAGGTTGGCGGGGTTTTCGACCGGCACTGTGACTGTGACGACCTCACCTTCGTCATATTGACGAGCCGCTGATATCTGACCGACGGCAAGTTCTTGGAAGCCTGAGGTCGCTGAGTCGGCACTCTTAGAGTCTCCTGAGCTACCACAGCCAGAAACTGTTACCAAACTAGCCACTAAACTATACAATAGCGTTTTTTTTAACGTCCTCATTATTCCAACCTCTGTCGTCCAAAAAATTGCGGCATTATACGGACGATTGTGATTGGTGAAAAGAGAGGACCTTGTCCAACGTGAAATGATACCTAAGAGTTGTCAGTGATACGCGTATGGAGACTCTTAACGTTAAACTTTACCTTCTCCGAATCTTGTGTCTGTTTTTTCTGCATAACGTGCGTCCTGCACTTGAAAACTCCGGAACAAAACACACAGATTGTTAATGTCTGAATGCACTATGGTAGTTGTGAACTTTCACGGGCCAGTGAAAGTTGATACAGGCTATTGTAACTCCACGCCCTTTTTAGGCAACAAAACCCAAGTGACCCCAGAAGATTTCATTTTACCTGCCATGTCGGCGGCATAATCACCGTTCCCCCAAAATACATCACCGCGCAGCGGGCCTTTGATGGCGCTGCCTGTGTCTTGGGTGATAAGAAGCTGATTTAGCGTGTGCTCGTTGCTAGGGTGTTCGGCACTAACGTACAGTGGTAAGCCGTAATGCCAAAAGGCGGGGTCGACGGCGATGGAGTGTTGGGCGGTGAGTGGCACGCCGTGGGCGCCAACAGGGCCTGTCGTATTGAGTGGCCTAAAAAAGATATAGGATTTATTGAGGTTCATACCCT
>NZ_CEXWTU010000041.1:0-27181 GCF_982758155.1 Marinagarivorans sp.
AGTTGGTCGGGGGTGCGGCCGCTAGGGCTTTGCATTATAACTGTCTCGTATAGTAGTGACGGACCTGCGAGCGTTAGTGGCTCACAGGTGGTGCGCTGCATTATGCCAGCCCAAAGAGCGTAGCCCAAGCCTATGCTAAAATGCGGCCAGAATTTGTGCGCAATGCAGGGTTACTGCCGCGTAAGTCCACACTACGGTATTTGGAGATAAAATATGACCCACAGCATGACGGGTTTTGCACGCACTGAAGAGGAATTCTCTTGGGGGCGCTTAAGCTGCGAGATTCGCAGTGTTAACCACCGTTATTTAGAGCCTTCAATTCGTATGCCCGATAGCTTGCGTGCAGCCGAAGGCGATTTTCGCGAGCAAATTAAAAAAGCGCTAAGTCGCGGTAAGGTCGAAGTTTCTTTCTTTTTAAAACAGGAAAACAACGACAGCGCGCAAATTAACACAGAGGCGCTAAGTGGTTTGGTGCAGCTTTTAAGCGCTGTGAACAGCAAGGTGCCGAATCCCGCGCCGGTTAATCCTCTCGAGGCGCTGCGCTGGCCGGGCATACTGCAAGCTAACGAGCTTGATGCCGATACTTTGTTAGAAGCAGCAAATGCGATACTACAAAAAACCTTAACAGACCTCCAGAGCAGTCGCGCTCGCGAAGGCTTAGGTTTAGCGCAACATATTCAAGATAGGCTCACCGCCATCAGCGAGCATGTTGCTACACTTCGCACAGAACTCCCCGCTTTAACGGCCGCGCAACAAGATAAACTCAGCCAAAAGCTCGAAGCTTTAAAGGTGGAAGTCGATAAAGATCGGCTAGCGCAAGAGTTAGTGATTATTGCGCAAAAATCTGATGTGGCAGAAGAGCTAGATCGTTTAGATACCCACATTGTAGAAACGCAGCGGGCACTCAAGCAAGAAGGCCCAGTAGGGCGCCGGTTAGATTTTTTAATGCAAGAATTTAATCGCGAAGCGAATACTTTGAGTAGCAAGGCGATAGCCAGTGGCGTAACGCAAGTAGCGGTTGAGCTAAAAGTTTTGGTTGAACAGATGCGCGAGCAAGTGCAGAACATCGAATAACTTTCACAATTCCTGAACAAAAGGTTTACCCCCATCATGAACAGTAATGACTTAGAGTATGTTAAAACCCTCGAGGGTGAAGAACGTTACGATTTTTTTCTGGATGCTGTCGCGCAAGAGCGTGAGATTTGGATATTGATCAATAATAACCAGGAATTCCTAAAAATAGCGTCCGATGATTCGGGCGAAGAGGTTTTGCCTGTTTGGCCCCACGAAGAGCTTGCCCTTGAATACAGCAAGGCATCAGATGAAGTACTAACCCCCAAAAATATCTCTCTGCCAGACTTTTTTATGAAGTGGGTTTCTGGCTTAGAAGGAGACAAATTAAGTGTAGGTGTGTTTCCTGGGCCCGGTGACGATATCTGGGTGATGACACCTTCAGAAGTTAAGAGCGATTTGCAAGATGCGCTGTCGAGTTCTTTTTAGGGGCGTGCACTGAATAAGTTGCTGGAATTTGGTTTTTTGGGTGCTTGCTTGACGAGGCGAAAATATGGCGTAATAGCCGGCTATTGCAAATATTTTTAACGAAGGCAAGCATGCGCCCAGGAATTCAAAAACGGGAAGTTATTTAATGCACGCCCCTTAGGTTGTGGTGGCAACTACCCTGACCCAGGGGGTATCTTGCAAAATACCAGTGAGGGAAGCTGCAGTTAACGGCTTGGCTTTCCTTGCTTTCACGAAAAAAACTATTATTGCTCCGACCCCAAACTACTCGAATTCGAATTTATACCCGACCCCGTAAATGGATTTTAATGGATCGTTTCCATTGTTGGCATCTTTGAGTTTTTTACGTAGGTTTTTAATGTGGCTGTCAATCGCACGATCGTTAATCAGCCGGTTGTCTTCGTGTGCTTTGAGTAATAGTTCGTTGCGTGAAAATACACGTCCGGGGCGTTGTGCCATCGCGGCGAGAAGCCTAAATTCTAGAGGTGTTAAGTCTAAAGCTGTATCGTACAGTATGGCCGAATATGTTTCTGCATCAATCAATAACTTAGAGGTTGTAGTGTTATGGCTGGCCTCAATCGGTCCCACTCTTTTTAAAATAGCCTTCACCCGCGAAACAAGTTCTCTGGGGCTAAACGGTTTACAAATATAATCATCCACACCTAAATCAAATCCTTTAAGCCGGTCTTTTTCTTGCCCTCTTGCTGTAACCATCACAATGGGTGTTTGCAAACTTTTACGTATTTCACTGCAAATTTCGAAGCCGCTTAGATCTGGGAGCATAACATCAAGAAGGATTAGCGACGGCGTCTGTTGTTTAATGTATTGAATAGCATCTAACCCATTTTCAAGCCAGTGGGTTTTGTAACTTTCCCTTTCGAGGTAGTCAATCATTAGCTGCGCTAATTTGGGTTCGTCTTCCACGATTAATATTTGGGTCGGAGTATTTGAGTTTGTCATAGTGTTAGCTACCATCAAATTCAAGGGTGATGCATAAACCGCCGATGTTGGACGGGACCGCCGTAATTTTTGCATTATGTGCGTCGGCTATGTTTTTACATATCGAAAGCCCTAAGCCGTTGCCGCCACTGGCTCTATTCCTTGATTTTTCTTCTCTATAAAATCGCTGGAATATATGTTCAATATTTTCGGGTGAGACGCTGGGTTTTGAATCGTCTATTGTGATCACAATTTTACGACCTTCTCTTTTTACGAAAATAATCACTTGTCCATCGTTGAAGGTATAGCGATAACAGTTTTCCAGCAGGTTTAAAAAAAGCTGCATCATCCTGTCGCTATCGGCAGTGACGTTATACGGCGCTTCGCTTGCTTGAAGTTGTACGTGAATGCCCTTGTCGTCCAATTTGTTGTACATCATGGCAATGGCTTGGGTGATTGGCGTCATAATATCGAGTGGCTGCATGTCGTAGCTTAAATCGCTGGTATCAAAAAGCGAGAGATCAAAGAGGTCCGTCACTAATTTATTGACAATGCGTACCTCGCAGTTGAGTGATTCGAGCGAAGCGGTTGATAGCGGCCTTACTCCGTCAACAATCGCTTCCATTTCGCCAGTCAAAATTGCGAGTGGTGTCCGAAGCTCATGTGAAACATCGGCGATAAAATTGTTTCGCATTTCTTCTTTTTCTTTGTTTAAGCGAATTTTTTCGACATTGATGGCGTTGATGTTATCCCGTTCATCTTTTCTAATTTTTAGCCTAATAGCTGTGTAAAGTAGGAATGCCGTAAGGCTAGCGTAAAGGCTGTAAGCCCACCATGAAAGCCATGGCGGCGTTGCAATGTCGATTGTCAGTGCATCAATATTTTTGCTCCAGCGGCCATCGCTACTTCTACCTTTTACCAGGAAGGTGTATTTTCCTGGTGGAATGTTGGTGTAAGTCGCAGAATTTCCGTTGCGGGAGTAATTCCACTCATTTTCGAAGTTGTCGAGTTTGTAGGCGTACTCATTCCATTGAGCCAGCGAATAACTTAAGGCCGCGAAACCAATCGCAAACATGCGCTGGTGATGGTTGAGGCTAATTTTCTCGTGGTAAAGAATATTTTGCGTAGACGTTTGATGTCCTGCATCTTGCTCGTTAAATGTTTTTAAGTAGGTAATATGAACTGGGAAATCGTCGTTGGTGTTGGTAATATCTTTGGCGTTAAAAAGACTTAAACCTTCTGCGCCTCCAGCATAAATATTGTCATTTTTGTCGATAAGACAAGAGGTACGGTTAAAGTTACTGCTGATTAAACCGTTAGCATTGTTGTATGTTGTGGTAGCCAGTGTTTGAGGGTCAACCTTAATTATGCCATTTTGACTGAACAGCCAAATAAAGCCATCACTCGTCTCTGCGATACAGGCAATGCTGATTGAGGGTAATCCTTGGGCTTCTCCCAGCTGGGTAAAGCTATTGCTGGCATAGTCGTAAATAAACGCGCCGTTATCCTCTGTGCCGGCCCAAATTCGTCCATCTTTGCCTTCATGCAGGCTGCGAATGCGAAAGCTTGGTATGCTTTCGTTATTGATGGGGGTTCGGTTGGAATACAGTATGGGTTCTTTGCCATCTATTCGGTATAGCCCTTCTACGGAGCTAACCCACAAATTATTTTTTGCATCACGCAGTAAAGAGTAAGCGTGCGATATGGTCAGTGGGTGTCCAGAATCTTTGAATTTTTCTCGCGAAAAAGTCTCTGTTTTATGGTCAAAAACCATAAGGCCAGCTTTCCCTTCAGTAGTAAACAGCGTTTTGTCGCCATATTCTATTGAGTCCCAAATATAATCTGAGTCGACGGTATCATTGCGCTTATCCTCTCGGGTTTGGATTGTGGTAGCGTAATGTTTTACCGAGCCACTTGCTTTATTAACAAGGTAAAGTCCGTCGCTCCAGGTTCCAATCCAAAGCTCATCAGCGTTTTTTTCTCTTATTGTGGTTATTGGGCTGTTATTGATGGACCAATGGTCTGGTGATGGCGCGGAGTAATTAATAAAGCTATTACTTTCTGGCAAAAAAAGATTAAGGCCTCCTTCAGTGCCTACCCATATATTATTTTGGCTATCGATAAATACACGAAGAATATTACTGTCACTCAATGTATTTTTTGTATGGGGGATTTTTTTATAGGTTTTTATGTGAGTGTTATGCCTATTGATGATGTCTATACCTGAAGGGTATAGGCTTACCCATAGATTATTATCGTGGTCTTCGACGGTGACAACGGTTTTATTTGAGCCAATGCTTTCCCTGTCGTTACTGTTGTGGCTGTAGTGAAAGAATAAATCCAAATTCGGGTCGTAACCCATTAATCCTCGTCCGTTAGTGTTTGCCCAAAGGCGGTCTTCACTATCGATAAATAAACTCCACACTGATAGTGAGTTTTTCGTTTTTGTTCCATCGTAGTAGTGTGTCATTTCTGTGCGGTTAGGATTTAATTTACTAATGCCTCCTTGCCCCATAGAAAACCAGAGGTACCCCTCTTTATCTTGCGCTATATCGCGAACATCATTGCTGGGAATGGCATTGGGTGTTTCAGGGGTGTTCATGAATCGCCGAACTGCACCAGAGCTTGGCGTGAAATGTATCAAACCTGAATATAGGCTAGCGATCCAAATTGAATCGTCAGATTCAATAAAAATATTATGAAATTCATTATTGTCGCCTTCAAACGATTCGGCGGGCTGAACTGTATGGAAGTCAATATTTTTTCTATCAGCGGACACTATGGCAATTTCGTTAGGCATGCCAATATAAATTTTGTTGTTAGAATCAACGGTAATAGTATTTGTGGTTGTGAGGTGTTTTTTTTGTGACAAAAGCTCGAAGGGGATGAAGTTGTCCTGGCTTTTGTCGAAATAGCACACACCTAATTCGGTCGATAACCAAATAACGCCGGAGTGATCAAGTGCCATGCCATGAAGGTAGCTAGCGCAGGTGCTATGTTGCTGGCTGTTAGTTTTTGGGTATTGCTGAACTTCTATCCCATCAAAGCGATAAATTTGTTCCCCGCCTAACCAAATCATTCCATCTTGATCTTTTAAAATATTAAAAAATGAACCTATGGGACGATGGCTGGCGTTTAGGTTTTCAAAAAGATGTTCAAAGCGAAAGTTAGGTTTTGAATTACCGAGGCTAATGGGTACAAATAAAGAAAAGTAGGTGATCAATAGCGTCAAAAGATAGCGCATGGCGTATTCACGGTTCTTATAGATTCTCAAATGGTTTACTTACTGGGTTGATAACCCTACGGCTCCCTGTGCTAATGGCCTTGCTTTACATCCTTTAATTTTAGTAAGAATAACCCTTCATCGAATATAGGTTAAAGTTGTAAGCGTTAATGTTGTCTTTTGGGTTGCTTGGTAATTTTGTTTGAAAATGCTGATCACCAGAAATTTTATCAATATAGCAGTATAGCTTGCGTTCATTTCTTTTGCGTGCCAAGGGGGTTGAGCGGTTAGTTTGATTGCTCCAGTGTGCCTTTATATTTTGATAATTGTAACTTCTTCGTAGACTTTTAAACGATATGTTAACCCTGTCTCAAATGTGCTTGCTTGCCGGAATTCCACATATTTGCTCCATATTCAATTTATAACATGTGCTTTCCTAGGTTCTATATCCGTATGGCTGAGCGCTTGACAAAGTGTGTGCCAACGGGCAACGAGCAAACAGACTAAGGGGTTTGTGATGAATAACAATAAAAGTAAATCTTATCTGCGGCTATTGAACGGGGTGGCTTGGATTCCAGCCCCCCACATAATGGGCGCTACAGCAGTAGCGGGGCTTGCGCTCACTTTAGGGGCTTGCACTGGTGATATTGCAACAAGCTCATCTTCGGTTGTAACTGCCGTTTCCAGCTCGGCGGATAATGTCGTGTCGTCGGCGCAGCAAGTATCTTCTGCGGCTGCGGCTCAGTTGCTTATACAGGAAAATACGGCAGGATTTTGCGGTTTAGCGGGTGTTATTGAATCCGACCGGCCAGGTTTTACGGGTGAAGGATATAGTAATGTTGACAACGCCGTAGGCGCTTCGGTGACTTGGAGTTTAGCGGTCACCCAGCCTACAACGGTTTCGCTTGAATGGCGCTATAGCAACGGCAATACGACCAATCGAGTTGCGCAGGTTTCTGTTAACGGTTCGGTTAAAGCAATGGGAATACCGTTCGCCTCTACGGGGAATTGGGAAGCTTGGGGTTCCGAAACTGCAACCATAGAACTTGCTGAAGGCAAAAACACATTGGTATTGTCTGCCACGGTTGCTGAAGGGCTTGGAAATATAGATAGCCTATCGGTTGAGGGTAATGGCGTAGTTACCGCGAGCTGTCCTCAAAGCGCCAGTGAGTTACTCTCGGCGGGAAAAACACTTTACCAAATACAGTGCGCTTCTTGTCACGATGATGAGGTGGTAAGTGGTCTTGATGGGATGGGATTATACGACATCGACTTAGCGGCTTATGGCACTGACGTGGCCTTGAGCCAATATATTGCACAGGCTATGCCTAAAGGTACGCCAGCGACTTGCGACATTGATTGTGCCACCGCCGTAACGGCATTTATGCGCAATGGCTATAGGGACGGTACTGAAACAGTCAGCAGTGGTGGTTTCACGCAACCGTTACCAGCGCAGAGCACCATCCGAAAAGTTAAGAATATTTTGACGGGGATGGCTCCGACGAATATGGAATTTTCCACTAACGTTAGCAGTAAAACGGAAATGGAAAAGCTGGTTAGTGAATGGGTGAATACACCGGAATTTGACGAGAAAATGATTTTTTTCTTCTCGAATACTTTTCAGCAAACAGGGTTGGACGTTAGTCAATTTTGGTATCAATTACGTAACCGTCCGGGCGCGTTAAATTTATCGTATGGCATGTATGGTGATTCTGCATTTCCTATGCTCTTCAAAAACATGAATGAAAGTTTTGCTCGTACCGCATTGCACTTCGCTAAAACGGGTCGGTCTTTTGAGGAGCTACTTTATACCGACGAAATAATGATGACGACAGCACTTAAAAGTCTATATATGCAAATTGAGGCTAACTGGGATACCGAGTCCGACAGTAAAGTAATGCGTTGGAAGTTTAATTATGGTCGACGCCCACGCTTAGAGGACACCTTAAACCCCAATCATGCTGACTTTATGCGTTTCGGTTATGCAAAACCGGGCACAATAACAACATCACGAACATTCAATGACGATGGTTGTACAGGCAATACCGGTAAAGAAGGTAATTTCCCCGGTAACGTATATCTTTTCCATGTGTTATTAGGCAGCACTAAGCGGGATACTAAAAATACGGGTTGTTGGGAACGCGCCATTAAACCGTATTTCACACCAGAATTCTTAAGCGATTGGAAAATGACCAAGATCGTGAATGGTGCCCGTATAGAACCTTGGGAGCTTATTAAGCTGCGTGATTCTGGTAATCGTTTGCCGTCTATTGCACCGCGAATTAGCTTTTTTACTACACCTGCATTTTTGGCGAAATGGAATACCAACGACAGTAATGCGCACCGGGTAACGGTAAATCAAGCATTATTAGTTGCGCTAGGCCAAGGCTTTACGAATGCATCGCAAAGCATACCTGTACCGCCAAATACTGCTGCGGTAGATGGTGCACATGCAGTGGATTCCTCGGAATGTTATGCCTGCCATAAAAGCTTAGATCCCATGAAGCAATTTTTTGAAAATTCATACTTCAATAACGATAAGCCTAGCGGTAGAAATGGTGCTGGACCACAGCCTAGCTTTGGTTTTGAAAACGTTACCGCCAACGGAAGAACACTCAAAGAGTTTGGTCAATTTATTGCGCAAGTAGTTGATGAACGTGTATCTGGCGACCCTATTAGCCGTTTTGCACTCGAAATGACGCAGAAGCTGTGTTACTTCGCTAACTCTACCCGTTGTGTTGAAGATGATCCTGAATTTCGCCGTGTAGCACGTGAATTTGAGGCGGGTGGGTTTAAGTTCAAAGATCTAGTTGTCGACTTATATTCATCGCCATTAGTCACTATGGCGGCATCGACAAAAACGTTTGAAGAAGACGGTATAGAGCTGAGCATTGTAAGGCGCGATCAATTATGTCAGGGATTATCCTCACGCTTGAATATCCCCGATGTTTGTCAATTGAGCATGAACTTAATTATGAATAACTCTAAGGCTGGACGATTAGCTGGCGCGTTACCTTACGACAGTTTTAGTCGTGGTGTAGCAGAACCGGTAACGGCAGCTTCACCCAATATCTTTTATCGCGGCGGTAGTGAGCTGCTGTGTGAATATGTTGCAGAGTTAGTCGTCGACGGAAACAAACAGGTGTTCTCTAGCGGTAATGTTGATAGTGCCATTGAGGAAATGGTATCGACGGTGATGGGCATGCCCACAAGTGATCCAAAACATGTGGGTGTGGTCAATCTACTCAAGGATCATTACAACACGGCTAAAGCGTCAAGTAGTAGTACTGATGCCTTACGGTCTACGTTTTCGGCGGCTTGCCAGTCACCGACTTCAACAGCAATGGGAATATAAGGGGAATAATCATGAATATTAAAAGACGTAATCTTTTATTGACGGGCCTCTTTGGTGCTGGGCATGTAGGTATTCGTGCAATGGCAACAGGCTTGCCGGCTTGGTTTTTGGCAAACCCTCGGGCTGCAATGGCGGCCGACCTAGAGTGTGCAATTACCAACTTAGGGCGCGCACAGTTTTTGGTGGTCAGTGCATCAAGTGCCGGCTGTCCTATTAACTGTAACGTACCGGGAACATACGAAAACCCTGCGGTTATTCACCCGAATAAAACAGAATTTGCAGCAACCAATTTAAGCTGGGGATCTAAAAATATTCGTGCGGCTGCGATCTGGGGCGATTTAAATGAATCGGTGCGTGCGCGTACTAACTTTTTTCACCACATCACGTCGGCAACGGTACACGGTGACCATCCAAAGTCGATGAAGCTAATGGGAAAAACATCGAACAATGAGATGTTACCTTCAATTTACGCAAAACACTTGGCACCGTGTTTGGGTACAGTATTAGCCGAGCCTGTTGCTGTCGGTGTGCAAAACAACGGTCTTGAGCGTTTGTCTTATTCTGGCCGTCCGTTAGCCGGCATTAGCCCATTGCAGCTAAAAGAGTTATTAACGGGAAATCCTGCGAGCCCATTAGTTCGACTGCGCTCAATTCGGGACCAAACGCTGGATAACTTGAATGATTTGCTGAAAGATGGCGGCTCACCTGAGCAGCGAAGCTTTTTAGATGCAATGGCCGACAGTCAAGACCAAGTCCGTTTGTTGGCCGATAGTTTATCTTCTACGTTATCAGCAATTAACAGTGATGGGGTTTCTGGCCAGGCGCTGGCAGCGGCTGCTTTAATTTCTGCAAAGGTCACCCCTGTTGTCACTTTGCGAGTGCCTTTTGGTTTGGATAATCATGAGGATGGCGGCTTGTACGATGAGTGGTTTCAAGGTAAAGACCACAATAATTCGAAAACGGGCGTTAAGGGTATCCAAGCTGTTATCGATGCGTTGGGTTCGTTAGACCTACAAGACAGGGCAACATTTGCAACGATGAATGTCTTCGGACGTGATTTGAGTGGCACGCCAAAAGTGAGTCAGCGAAACGGCCGCGATCATTTTGGTAATCATTCGGTGATGGCAATGATTGGTAAAAATATTAATCCAGGAACTACTGGCGGTGTATCGCTGATAGGTAACGGCGTTTATGGCGCATCTGGGATTAATAGTAATAATGGTGCATCCAGCGATGGTGGCGATATTCCTCGCGAAGATACGCATACCAGCGCGGCTAAAACGCTAGGTGTAGCCTTGGGTATTAGTCCAGAGGCATTAAGCAATAACTTTACTGACAATGGTCGAGTTAAACATGTTGGTGCCACAATAAAAGGCTAGCGTAATAACCGGTAAGGGGAGTGCACGGAATAAGTTGCTGGAATTTGGGTTTGTGGGTGCTTGCTTGACGAGGCGAAAATATTTGCAATAGCCGGCTATTGGAAATATTTTTAACGAAGGCAAGCGCGCATCCAGGAATTCAAAAACGGGAAGTTATTTCATGCACGCCCCTAAGGCACGGCTAGTGAGTGCCTTACCGGTTCATCTTCTTTCCCCTTCACAATAAAAAACGTCTCTACGCGTATGGCATAGCTATGCCGTGCACGTCTAAAAATTGTATTTTCATTTTATGGTTAAGGGTGAGCACATTCCGAAACGCAGTGTATAAGTGATACATGAGCATTTGGGAACGACCGTGAAACCAAAAGTAGATTATTAGATAGGGTGTTCAAATACAGGCGCCCTCGTCTAATTGGACAAACTATTTTTGCCTCGCCCCTTACTTGATGTTTCTCCTCTCGGGTATATTTATGAAACAAAAAATGAGTTATCTCTGCACATCAATCATATTACTTTTAATGTCTGGTTGTACTGGCCAAACTTCAGGATCGAGTGCATCCAGTAAGGAACTTGTAGCCAGCAGTACGAGCACTGAAATAAGTTCGGAAACATCCTCATTAGCAGCCTCTACTGCTACTAGCTCAAGCACGCCAACAATGAAAAATACCAGTTTTGTAACAATTTTTGCTATTAATGCTGGGGGGCTTGATGCCGTCGTTGATAATCAATTATTTGAAGCCGACCGCTATTATTCAGGTGGTAGCCTGGGTGGAACTACCGATGCCATTGGTAATACATCGTTCGATAATTTATATCAAACCGAAAGATGGGGGGCGTTTAGCTATAGCTTTCCTGTTGATAACGGCATTTACGATGTTGTGCTGTACACTGGCGAATTTTTTTGGGAAAATGTCGGCGATAGAATTTATTCTGTCGATATTGAAAGCGAGATCCTACTCGAAAATTTTGATGCCTTTGCCATATCCGGACATGATAATGCCAATACCATTAACCTAAATGGCATTTCCGTAACCGATGGTCAGTTGGATATTTACTTCACGGCAAGTGTTGACTCTGCCAATGTGGCGGCTATAGAGATTAAAGGTTTGGCCGGTAGCGCTAATATTCCACCAGCCCCTTTAACAACACCTTTCCCCGACACGTGGATTCCGGTAAGTAACTACTTAAATTACAATAATGGTATTGCGCATGGTCGCATAGAGGTGACTACCTACGATAATGATTTACTGGGTAAAACAGGTGGTAATGGCCGAAAAGCCTCTGTGTATTTACCGCCAAACTATACCCCGAGTAAAAAATATCCTGTGCTTTATGCCTTGCATGGCATTGGTGGTGATCACCGAGAGTGGATGTCTTCTAAGCCGCAAGAAATTCTAGACAACCTTTATGCCGCTAATAAAATTGAGCCTATGATTGTCGTATTTCCTAATGGCCGAGCAATGAATCCCGATAATGCACCGTCGGATCTATTCGGTTCTGTAAATTCACAAGCCTTCTATGATTTTTGGGACAAAGACTTTAAGTCCTATCTTATTCCGCATATCGAAAGTCAATATTCAACCTTAACAGGTAAGAGTAACCGTGCGCTTCTAGGTTATTCGATGGGTGGGATGCAGTCCATGCGTTTTGGGTTGGGTAATCCAGATTATTTTGCTTTTGTGGGGATGTTGGCTCCCGCATTCACCTCGGATGCAAGTGCGCTAACTGCGAATTCTGCAAATAATCAATTTAAGCGAATATTTTTATCAACGGGAACGAAAGATTCCTTAGGCCTACATTCCTCATCCGCGGATGTTCATAATATGTTTGATGCAAAAGGGATTAATCATATCTGGGTGTCTGTTATTGATGGTGGTCATAATGGCGATACCTGGTCGCCGGGATTGTATAACTTTTCGAAAATTTGTTTTAAATAGTTATATTTTAGGGCCGAGGAAAAAATAGTTTATCCAATTTAGGGGAATAGGGCCTGCCGGGAGGGCGGTTGTTAGAATAACGCATCGGGGCAAGGAGGCCCCTTATTAGACATTACAGGAGAAAAATGTCGAGGAGCTATTACCCGCGTTGAGCAACAAAGGTAAGGACGTCGACATCAAGTATTAGTGGGTGAAATAGTGTTCCCTCGCCTCTAAAAACTACACGATATTGTTGTTAGGGCCGAGGAAAAAATACTTTATCCAATAATACTTGTTTCCTGTCTCCTCAGCGGCGTTGCTCAAAGCGTTACATGCCTAGGCATGCGCCTCTTCGAGCGCCTTGCTGAGAAAACAGGCTCCCTCGTCTAATTGGACAAACTATTATTGCCTCGCCCCTTAAGCCTATCGCATTTATTCTACCAAAGAGTATTTCCACATTTTTCATCCATATTCACTGATTAAACTTATGTCTAGAGCTTGCTATTGCTTAACGCTAGAATTAAAAAAATAAGAGGTGTTTACTAATGAAATTTTTGTTTGGAATTGTATTAATGTTGTCGTTAGTCGCTTGCGATGGTGCAACGACGCCTCCTGTAGGGACAACCACTGAGCCACAGTCGTGTGTTCAAACGAATACCTATACCGCAGGTGATACCGTTGGAGTCGAAAATGGTGTCGAATGTATTGTGGACGCAAGCACACCTATCATTGTTGTTACGCCATCTTGTGTGCAGCCTAATACTTATTCGCAAAACGATACTGTTGGCTTTGAAGATGGTCAAGTTTGCGTTGTTAATGACAATACACCGCGCATCGTCATTATTCCCACTTGCTCGCAACAGAATACCTATTCGCCAGGCGACACTTCTGGTTTTGAGAATGGCATGGCTTGTGTTGTTGGGGACACTACGCCTTTGATTGTCGTTGTCCCAGATTGCGTTCAAGAAAACACTTATTTTGAAGGTGATATTAGCGGTGTTGAAAATGGAATAAATTGCGCTGTCAAAAGCACTACACCTTTAACGCCAATTTGCGCTTTTAGAAAATCGGACCCTGACGGCGATGGCTGGGGATGGGAAGAAGAACGCTCATGTTTTATTAATGATACCAGCGTCGCTTCTTGTATAACGGCCGGATCAGACCCTGACGGAGATGGTTGGGGCTGGGAAAATGAGCAGTCTTGTATTGTTGACGAAAATACACCTTCGAGCGGAGCAAACGGCGGCCTTCATGTCTCTGGTCGATATTTGTTGGACGGTAACGGCCAGCAAGTCATATTGCGTGGGCCGGAAATGGTTCATCGATGGGGCGTATACTCCGGTATTACCTCGTTGGGGATTGACGTGGCCTGGGAAGGTGGAAAAAATAATAATGTAGGGGTTACACAAATTCGAGAAATCGCTAAATCGGGTGCTAACGCTATGCGGATATTGGGCGGTATTGGTAATGAATTAGACAGCTTGCTTTATGAGGCTATCGTCAATCAAAAAATGTATGTTGCGGTGGCGCGTGTCGATTGGACAAACCCAGAAATGAAAGCGGTTTTGCAAAAATACGCCAAGTACATCATTTTGCACCCAAGGGGCGAATTTACCCACCAGGATCAACAGTTGTGGCGTAGCGAGGCACGTAATGCCATTAAAGTTATACGTGACCTTGGTTATACATCGCCTATTGAAATGGGGCCAACCGGGTACGGGCAAAACTGGGATACTCTACACCGCTACGGACAGGAAATATCCGAAAGCGACCCGTTGCGAAACACGCTATTCTTATTGCAATTATATTCTGAGTACGCAAATCGTATTCCTCAAACAATGAGTGAAATTGTGAATTCACCATTCCCCGTGATTGTCGATTCTTGTTTGTTTACAAGCCCTTACGGTAATACTCCGAATACCTATAAAGAGGTTTGGGATCAATCTTATGACAACGGACTCAGTAGCTTTTACTGGGACTGGTGGGGCGACGGGGAAGGAAGTTCGATGACGCGTAATGGGTATATTGATAACCTAACTGATGTGGGCGCGTACATTATCCATAATAGCCCCGCCGCTTTAAAAAATACGGTTAAAAATCAATTTATTCTAAATGCTAATGTACAGTGATTGAACTCATTTAGCGCAGACATTCTTTATGTAATACGGCACCTTGTGGTGCCGTATTTTTGTTATAGCTATCGTTAGTAATCGTTAGCTAAAGTTAGCGGTACGCAGCCATTTCTTGGTTTGCTTACCCGCGCCAGTATCGCTACATTTCTCCGTAATATTCCCAATAATTTATTCCAATTGCCGAAGTTTATTATTTGAGTAAAATGCCAAATCAAAAAAATGTGAGCACCTTCTCGGTAAGCTTTTATATTCTCTTTCCCCCCATTTTTTATCCATATTCGTTATTTAGACTATTGCCTAGGGTAGAAGGGGAGCTAGTTTAAATATGCTGATAACAAAAAGCCGCGTCTCAATGGTTTTGTGCGTAATCAGTTGTTTATCGTGTAATTAAAGATGGGCAAAAGTATGACTAAAAAAATAATAATTGTGGGTGGCGGCGTAGCAAGTTGGCTGACGGCATGCTATTTAGGCAAGTCTTTAGGTGGGAATAAGCTAAATAGTGTAAAAATAACGGTTATAGAACCCAAAGAGGGTATGGGTAGCGCTAGTGCCGAGGGTACTTTGCCAGACATTCGTAATGTTCTTGAGCATATTGGTATTAGTGAAGCCACATTTATACGAAAATGCAGTGTTACATTTAAGCAAGGATCAAAGTTTGTAAATTGGCAGCATTCATTGGGTCTGAGTAAAGTAAACGACTATTTCCATTCATTCCAGGATACCGAAGAGCCTGATGGTGTTCAGCTGCTCCCGTATTGGTTGCTTGGAATTCCAAAGCGCGGAGTGAATTGGGATGAGGTAAATACTGCCCAAAAAATTGCTGCTGATGCTTATCGCGCCCCCAAGCTAATATCGAATGTAGACTATATCGCGCCGCTTAACTATGGATACCATTTGGATGTTAAAAAATTCGTAGCCTTATTGCGTGATACAGCATTTGAATTAGGTGTGAACTGCATTGTAGATCGTGTAAAAAATACTGTATTGAATAAGACTGGGCATATAACAAGTGTTGCTATGGAGCGCAATGCACCGGTATCCGCCGATTTTTTTATTGATGGTACCGGCGCGCGAGCTGAACTTATTGGGACTGCGTTAAAGTCACCCCTAAAACCTTATGGTGACAATTTGTTTTGCGACACCATTATTTCGACCAAAATACCCTATGACGAACCGGATGCGCCGATTCCTTCATGTACGACGATAACGGCGCACAGTGCAGGTTGGATATCTGATGTCGGGCTTAAAGACCATCGTGAAATTGCCTGCAGCTATTCTTCTGCACACATAAGTGCCAAGGAAGTAAAAAAAATATTGATGCGTTATTTGGGTGCTAACAATATAAACGTTAGGCTCAGTACCAAAACATTCAAGACTGGATTTCGCCCTGCAAGCTGGGTGAAAAACTGCGTGGCAATAGGGGAAGCTGGTTGTGTGCTTGAACCCCTGGAGTCAACCGGCATTAGTTTTATATCAAAATCGCTAGAGCTATTGACGGCGTTATTCCCTTGGGGTGAAAACACCAATGCAACAGCCGCCCAATACAATGAGTTAATGGCTCGGTGTTATGAGAATACATTTGACTTTATTAAACTGCATTATTGTATTAGCAAACGAAGGGACTCAGATTTTTGGATCGATAATGTTAATACGCGCAGTGTACCTGCTAGCCTTAAAACATTACTGCACCGCTGGAAATTTAGAACACCAATGCGGTTCGACTTCGATAAAAATGCGGATATCTTTACCGAAGTTAGTTGGCAGTATGTACTTTATGGTATGGGTTTTAAGACGGACATGTCTTCAAGGCCTCGATCCAGTGAATGTATCGCAAGTGCAAGAAGTGCATTTATCGATATTCAGCAAAAAGGTAAGTATGCCTGTAAAAAACTTCCCAGCCATCGAGAGTTAATAGAAGCGCTACAGACAAAAAACTTCTCAAAAGTATAGTTAGTAGAAAATTTAATCATGGCATTCTTACTTTTTATAAGTGCTATCAATATTATTGTCTCGCCCTTAACGCCCCTAAAGGCGTAATGATGGGAGAATTTTAGCTGCCCAGGGGGGCGTGCATTCAGGAATTCACAAACGGGAAGTTATTTCATGCACGCCCCTAGGCTTGTAGTTTTCGTATAACTCCGTGATAGGAGTTATTAACATGTGTGCCATCATTGGTTCGGTTAGTCATATTGCCGACAACCGGGTTAGAGTCTGTTACGGGTAAACCCAAGGAATCTGCAATGGTATTGAGCAAATCTGTTTGAGAGGTGTCGGAAATGAAATCGCGAAAACAATTTCTTGGATCGTAGTGACATTGGCCGTTAGCTCGTTTTCTAAAGTCCAAAGATTGGTTTGTTTTGAAGTAACCGCCGGCGCTACCTATAAGTACAGATGGCCAGTTTCTATGATGGTGATCATGAGGGCTTCCCAGGCATGTTCCCCAATACATTACGGTATTGTCGAGTACGCTACCGTTTATGTCAGCAATGTTATCCAGTTTGCTCGCAATGTTGGCAACTTGAGTTGAGTACCATCGGTGAATCGCAGCAAAATCTCTGCTTGCGGTTGCTGATGTGTATATATTATGGCTTAGCTCATGATGGTCCGAAGATGTAGCAGGTTTACCTTGATCGTTCGTTACCCATGAGTAAGTGTGAGTGCTTTCTGTTGCCGCATATTGTAATACTGTAACGGGGGCGATATTACAAGCGATGGCCGCAACCGTGATATCGGCTTGTAAGTTTGCAATAGCCGGAAAATTTTCTTGTCGTGTAAGATAGCTATCGAGGTTGTTGGGTTGGTTGGCCATCGTCGGTATTTGGCATGCGGTTATCGGTGCTGGGGTTGCCATATCGTTGTCACAATATATTCCATGCAATTTGCACTCAAGTTCTCGAATATTTTGTTGATGTAAATCTAATAAGTGTAAATCATCTGTATTTAAGCGACGCTTTACTGAGTTAACCTCTTCAAGTACTGCATCCAACACGCTGCGATTACTCGCAAATCGGCCAACTGAATTATCGGTTAATCCCGAAAACGTTTGATTGAACGCTGACCAAGGATTGTTGTTAGTTTTTTGTGCGCCTGCATCCCCGTTGCCACGAAAGCTGATCCTAAAGTTTTCATAGTTACTTTTAAAGTTATACAGCCTCGGGGCGGCTTGAACGCCTAATAATAGGGGTTTGGTTTTCCAGTGGTCGGCAACTATTTGATCGATGGAGTAACCCTCCCGAAATAATTCTCCACCGGTAAGCCAGCCCACCATACCTAGTTGATGTCTTTCGGCAGACGATTTCGAATAGCCGGATATTCCTTCAAGGATATTAATTTTATTTTTTACGGGCTGCAGGGGTTCTAGTACTTTACTGAGCTGCCAGTTGTTACCTTGCCTGTCGCCAGAGCCGCACGTCCAGCTCGGTTGGTGCATTCCGTGTGGGTGATAAATGGCCAAAAATCGTTTGTTACGCGTTATCTCTAAATCTGCCGCATGGGCCAAGCTTGGTAATGCGCCCAGTAAAGGAAAGCTGGCATATGAAAGCCCGAACTTATTGCAAATGTCTAGGAAATTTCGTCGGTTCATTTTATTCTCCTCAATCATTTTTCTACGAGCGTCATTGCTAGGTTTCGGAATAGATCTTTAAAGTCGACAGAGGACGTAAAGCTATCTTCAATCGTTTGTAGCGTTGCAGCACTGGGTTGATCAATGGTGTTCGCGTAAGAAAACGCCTTATCAATAGCGCAGCTATAAAAATGTGATGATGACAAAAGTTGTGTTTGCAGGCTTTCTAATCCATTAAAAATAATTTTCTGTTCTTTGTGTGCACTCGTTTCTGAAATTATTGTTGTTTCGGTTTCACTGTTGGGTATGGGTAGACCAATACCGCTGTAGTTTTCAAAGCCGAACCCTAATGGGTTAATTTTAGCGTGGCAGGCCATACAATCTGGGCTGCTGGTTGCGTTTGCAATTTTTTCTTTTAGGCTGATGTTTCCATCGTTGGACTCAACGCTTTCAAGTACCGCGTCCAAATTGATGTTGTCAGGTGGTGACAAGTGATAACAAAGCAGGTTGTCGAGTACATATACCCCTCGCTTGATGGGGGATCTAAGTTGGGGGCCTGCCAAAAAGGTGAGTATGCCCGGTTGCGTTAATATGCCTTGGCGTGTGGGTTTTATTGTGTTGGAAAAGTTACGCATTTGCGTTTGTAATGCGTTAGAGAGTTGATAAGTCCCACTGAATAAATTCTCGAAGCTTTTCTCTTTGCTAACAATTTCTTGAATGAAAAGTTGTAAGTCATCATCCATCCTCGAGAGTATCTCATTATCAAAATTGGGTAGGCTATTGTTGTCTTTTACAATCTGCTTGACTCTATTTAAGCTTAACCATTGATTAATGTAGTGCTGTATGGCTTGGTTGCCTTTGCTGTGGTTGAGTAACCGATTAACTTGAAATTCAAACTCAGATTTGTTGCGCAACCTATTTTGTGATGCTGAATCTAGAAGCTGTGCGTCAGGGGGCTCGTTCCACAGTAAAAAGGATAGTTGATTCGCAAGTGAGTAATCAGAGTTATTATCGATAGTATTTAAATAGTATAAGAATGAAGGTGATTGCAATATAAAGCCGATGACATACCCAAGCCCTTCTGAAGGATTTCCCTGGCCGAGAGAAAATACCGAGTCAAGTCGAGTTATTTGCTCTTGGCTGAGTGGCCTTCTATAAGCGCGTTGCGCTAGATCTAGATAGAAATTCTGGCTGCAAGTTTCTGTCAGTGTTGTGCAGTTAATAATAGAGGGTGAATTCTTAATGTTTTGAACCACTCTATTCGCAAGAATTATTGCATTCTGGTTATAGGAGTAGATGAGTGTTTGGTCGACTTCATTTCCAATAAAGAAGCCGTCCTCATAGGGGTCCTCTGGGTGGCTAAGTCCATTGATGGTAATCCCCTGTGGTGACAAAAGGTATTCAATGGTTTTGTAGTAATGAAAGCGCTTAAGTCGTTGCGTGATGGCTGCTTTACTGCCAGTGTCCAAAAAATTATCTACAAGGTAGTCGGATATCTTTTCTGCGCAATCATCTAAACATGCTGCTGGGTTTTCTAGCGGCATGGTTGTAACGATATGATTCTTTATTCCGTTGTAGTCTGTGAATCGTTGGAATAACGGAGTGTTGCCTTGTCCTGTATCGCCGTGACAGCCGACACACTGTTCTTCAAATAAGGTTTGGCCTGAAATTTCTGGCTCTGATATAGAAAGATGAAATATTTCTATTCCTACGTTTCCAGCTCCGTCTTCACAGGTAACGGTATATGCCCCGCTTTGCGATAACTGTAGGTTGTCCAGTTGAAGCTCTCGTGTTGAGGCTAAAATACTATCGGAACTGTTCCAGCGCCAAGTGCTAGTATTTGGGCATTGTGGGCCAAGTAGTAGCGAGTCTCCAGTGATTAGGTTCGCACTGTTGGCGTTTAACCACTCTCCGTTATTGATCTGTAGGTAGGGTATGACAATTCTATTTTCGATGGGAATAATGACTTCGGGGACAGGCTCCGGGATTTCAATTTCTGGAGGCGGTGTATCTACAATTTGATCTCCGGTACACCCACTGAGTAAAATATGTACGCCTAATAAAAACACTGAAAATATTTTATTGGGTACACTTTTTTTAAAACTTATAGCCATTTTTTTCTCCCGTTTTAAATGCTTGGCGTTGCTTTTAGTGTGGGTAATGAGTCGGCGATTTAATCGTGTTTTGTATTTTAGGGGGATGTCGAATGATTACCGTTGTATTGCATTTTTATTGACTATGGTGGTCATTAAAAATAGAGTCAATTCGAAAGGCGCTATATTTTCGGTTATGTACATAACTGTGATGGGTTTCAAGATTGTACTTATATAGACTGGTCGAGCCTGTGACGTATTAAATGAGTCGGCCTGTTACTGTGAGAAATTTTATTAACACCATTTTTTGGCTATTAAAACTTTATCTATTAAAGCTTTATCTATTAAAACTTAAGCTATTCAGCTTTAACGCTTCAAAAATTTATGTGATGTCGCGCATTATTTTATAAGTGGTTACTTCGTCACAATAATAAAAACATCCGTGCATTAACTGAAGTTATTGTTGACCCTTAATGGCTTGTAATATTAATTGTAAAGACGCCGTGTTTGATAGCAACATAGGATTTTATCTGAGTTTTATAAGTTGTGGCTATAACATCGGTTATGCATCTGTCCTTGAGCTAGGTTTTTCCTTGCATTCATTGGGTATTCAATAATAAAAAATATGAGGCTTTGTAATGTACAGTAAAAAATTAGCTTACATCCTAATGACGCTTGCGCTCGGTGGATGCGAAGGGGGAACCGTACCGGTTGATAATACAAGTAGTTTTCCTGCGGCCGGTGTTAGTTCGAGTTCTAGTGTTAGCTCAGCCGTAGAGGCCAGTTCATCGAGTCTTAGTGTTGTAGTTGTTGATGCCTTGGTGCTCCAAGAAGAGGAACAGGGGTTTTGTTTCGTGGAGGGCTCAATCGATACTGATCACCAAAATTATACCGGCAGCGGTTTTGGTAATACTAATAATCAAACGGGCTCGGTAATTGCGTGGCATGTCAATGCAAATGAAGCGGGAACGTATAAGGTGATGGTGCGTTATTCGAGCGGTTCTGGCGAACGCCCCGGAATATTTGAGATTAACGAAAGCGCTCAAGCGCCATTGCAGTTTGCTAATACACAAGGTTGGGACGATTGGGGAATTGTAGAAAGTAATATTCCATTAATGCAGGGAAGTAATACCGTATTTTTAAGAGCGGGCTCCAATTTGGGCTTGGCTAATATTGATTCGCTGACCATTGATGGCAATGGCTTAAGTGCTGGCAATTGTAGCGGTATTGAAATTCCGGTTGTTGAAGGTGGCGGGCCGTCTGCGCCCCAACCGGCTGGTCCACCAACGGCAATTGATCCCGTGCGGGGCGATATTGGCTCACACGATCCAACCAGAATTATTGAAAGTAACGGCAAATATTTCATCTACTCCACTGGGCGCGGCATTCCCATGAAGTGGTCTTATGACAAATTAAACTGGACAAACGGTCTATCAATTTATCCAGACGGATTACCCTCTTGGGTCACAGAAAAAGTTCCGAATCACGACGGTCGAGGCGTATGGGCCCCCGGCGTATTTTATATGAACGGGCTTTATTATATGTATTACTCTGTTGCGACATGGGAAACAGACGATAAACGCTGCGCGATAGGCCTAACAACCTCACCAACACTCGACCCCGAATCACCCAATTACAAATGGACTGACCGAGGACCGGTTGTCACAAATGAACATAGAGACAGTTTCTCTGCGATCGATGCAGCACCCTTTTTCGATGCCGAGGGAAATCCATGGCTGGTATGGGGATCTGGCTACACAGTTTCATGGTCCACACCCACCATGATGCTGACACCTCTAGACAAAAATACGGGTATGGCCGTCGCTAACCCACCGCAATATGAGTTAGCACCTGGGCACATTGAGGCCGGCTACATTCATTATAACGACGGATACTACTACCTATTCTTCAACACTGGCGGCTGCTGTAACGGTGCAGATAGCTCGTACACCGTTCACGTTCAGCGCTCACGCGACGTCAAGGGCCCTTATCTTGATAAAAGCGGAAACAAAAATGGTAACAACGACAAGTTTATGTCGTCTTACGGTAGCGTTCACGGACCTGGTCACATAGGCATTCTTAGCGAAGGCGGTCACGACTACTTCACTTACCACTACTACCCCGACCAAGGCGGATCAGTTATTGGATTAGGTCGAATTGAATGGGGTAACGATGGGTGGCCAAAACCGATCAATGATTAAATAATTGGGGTATGGGGCGAGGAAAAATATTGTTTACACGAATACTTTTTCGACCTCCTTACCTTTTTTGTTCAGGCCGCTGGACGTCTCTATTGTTATTCTAATCCGCTACTTCCGTGTAGCGGTGCATTGTTCTGGGCCTCTTGCTCCTACGTTATTCTAATGAACAGCTTCCCTGCATGCCTACTTAGCCTTATTGCAATCAGGACTTTTAGTTTCTGATGTGGTTACTTTTTTAGCGAGCCAAAACGCGACTGGATCACACTGATAATGCATGTGCGCTATAGAGGCGTATTTTGTGGTAGCGACGCGCTTATTGCCCCGATCTTTTTGTTAACTCTGTCTCAATCAATCAAGCTAAGTCTTCATCTCCATATTAGATCCACATTCTGTAATTAGAGTGGTTTCTAAGCTCATTGAAGATTTTTTGCTGCAAGGTTAAAACATAAAAATAGATCTTGTGTAAGTGATGAAAAAACTTGGTTGTCTTCACCGTAAGGTTGATTCAGCGTGTTGCCTCGCGGTTATCGATAATTCTAATAGTCATTATTTAGCTGTGGAGAATAACGTCGACAAGAAAATTACTTTCTGGGCAGTTTAGGTCCTTCCTTGGCATTATTCAGGTTTTTTATAAGCCGGAATTTCCAGAAGGTAATCAATTCACTTTTTGGGTGAGGTTTTTTCGAACCATCCTGAAGGGTTAAAAAATATAAGCACCAATATTTTTATTTAGAGTTTTACTTAGAGTTTTACTTAGAGTTTTACTTAGAATTTCACTTATAAAGAGTTGATCAATACTTATTTAAAAATGCATTGGAATATCCTATGAAAAGACTATCAATAGCTGTCTATATTTCGTTACTAATTATGTCTGGTTGCACTGGTGATGGTGGTTCTAGTTCATTAGCGCAGTCAAATTCAAGTACGCCCACAACACCGGTACCGTCCTCAAGTTCAAGTGCTCAATCCAGTTCGGCGCCTATTGTTCAGCTAAATGGTGAACAGCTTTACAAAGACTTAGGTTGTGAAACCTGCCATGGCGTAGAGGGTAAAGATGAAGAAAGACCGATCGATAGCCGCGAATGGGAGCTGGCTGGGTTGGCAGCTGCGATTAATAAAACCATGCCCCTCGGTGCGACTCAGACCTGCGTAGGTGATTGCGGTGTTGCGATTGCTGATTACATTCTGAGCTGGGAGATCTCCAAGACTGGTAGTACAGTTTGGGCGGTGAATATTGGTGGCGATGATTATGTCGCGCAGGACGGCCAGCTTTATACCAGTGACGCCAGTGTTGTTCAGGGCATGACAGGTTTGTCGACTGACCCTGTAGGTTTGACATCCGATCAAGCACTTTATCAGTCGGGGCGATGGGGTGAATCGCTGAGATATAATTTTGCAGTTGATGATGGTATTTACGATGTTACCTTGCATTTTACAGAAGGGTATTGGGAGGAAAACGCTGCTCGAGTTTTTAATGTTTTTATTGAAGAGCTCAATGTTTATTCTAATCTTGATGTGCATGCACAGGTAGGGCACGACAATGCCTACGATGTTACTTTTAGCGATATTCCCATCACCGATGGTGCTGTAACTATTCGGCTAGACGCTAGTGTGGATAACGCTTCGTTAAACGGCATTAGAATTAAAGTAGGTGCTGTTCCCTATGCCGATTTACTCGAAGATCCATTGCGTGTAGGGCCAATGCCCTTACGGCGTTTAACCTTACAGGAATATAACAATACCGTTCGGGATTTATTGAAAACCAATGTGGTTGCTACGCAGCTTACCGATTTCCCTGCAACGCAAAAAAGTGATTATGCGTATCCGCGTCGTGCGGATGCTATGGCTATGCTAGAGACTGAAAAGTTTAAGTTATCGGCAGAAACACTATCTCAATTGGTCAATTTGAATAGTGTTATCCCTTGCTCAACCAGTGATAGAAATTGTGCGCGTCAGTTTGTACAAGAGTTTGGGCGGCGTGCATTTCGGCGCCCCCTTGTAGGCTCCGAAGTGGATGACCTGTTAGCGCTGTTTGATGTTGCTAGAGGGAATTCTAATGGTCAGGGGGCTTTGATAGCGTCTAATGGTTTTCCATATTGCGCTTCCGCAAGTACCGATCCCGACGGAGATGGTTGGGGGTGGGAGAATTCTGCGAGCTGTGTTGTTATTGGTTCCGCTGCCGATCCAGGAGGCGTTGGTTCTGGGTCTAATAATACCGGCGCATTCGACCAGTCTATTCGCTTGCTGGTTCAGGCAATATTACAGTCGCCAAAATTTTTATATCGCTGGGAATTAGGTGCTGCTGAACCCTCTGTTGAAGGCCGTTATGTAAAATTAAACGGTTATGAAGTCGCCTCTAGGTTGGCCTATTTCATTTGGAAAACAATGCCGGATGATGCCTTACTTAATGCCGCGAACAGTGGTGAGCTCAATAGTGTTGCTGGGGTTAAACGCCATGCCGCAAGGTTACTTGGTGATCCTAAAGCGGTCGAGTCTGTAGCGTATTTCCCTGAGTATTGGCTAGATTATTCTAAGTTAGAAAGTGTTGCTAAAAATAACGTCGCGTACCCCGAGTTTACCGACGCTGCCAAGTCGGCAATGCTTGTGGAGTCTCGTCTGTTTGCTCAGCATATTATTTTAAATGGTGACGCTAATTTGCGTTCACTATTGACGAGTAATACGACGTTCGTCAATCGTGACTTGGCGAACATCTATGGTGTAGCTGGAAACTATGGGGATAATTTCGAAATGGCTTCTTTGGACTCAAGCCAGCGCAGTGGAATTTTAACGCGGGCTGCATTTTTAGCGGCTAAAGGCGCTGCCGATGGCTCTAATCCGCCTAAACGAGGAGCGGATGTCTATAAGCAAGTGATGTGTCAGGAAATACCCAATCCCCCGGCCATTATCCCAGATCCAGAGCCTGCATCGGCTGGCGGAACAACACGTGAACGTTTTGAAGAGCATGCCAATAATTCATGTGCGGCTGTTTGTCACTCACGCTTTGATCCCATTGGCTTTTCCTTTGAGACGTTTGGCGGTATTGGTGAGTTTCGATTATTTGATAATGGTTCTCCGGTCGATGCGAGCGGTGTGATCACCTTATCCAACAATGATTCCAATTTTAATAATTCTGTTGAATTATCTGAAATATTTGCTGCAAGTGATGATGTGCAAGCTTGTTTCTCTCGCCAGTGGATGCGATATGCGTTAGATCGTAACGAGGATGAAGTACTGGACGAGCCGTCGTTTATTGATGTTCAGAATAAATTTGCTTCAGCATCTGGAAACATTAAGACATTGATTGAAGAAGTTGTCAGTTCACGCTCGTTTCGCTATCGCGTTCCAAGTGTTGGTGAAACATTTTAAGCGTAACAAAACAATTTTCGATACATTATTCATAGGTAAAAAATATGAAATTCAATAGAAGATTATCTCGAAGAGAGACATTGAAAAAACTGGGTGCAAGTGCCACGATGCTACCTGTACTAAGTTCGGAATTGTTATCCGCGCAGACTGGTGACATACCCCAGCGTTTAGTTTGCGTGACTATGTCTAACGGAAACGATAATAACGATTTTCATGCATTTCATTCCGGTGGTAGTTATACCTTAAGTGGGCTTAATCCTTGGAAGGATAAAGTCACAACGATTAAAGGTATGGGCATGAAAATCATGCTCGACCAAGACGACGAGTACTCGGGGCATGGCTCACACCCGTGTGCATTAACGGGTAGCCATACCGGTGGCTTTACGGCATCGGCTAAAAACGCCTCTATTGATCAAATGGTTGCAGACCATATCGCACAAAGCGTGCAGTTACCTCGCAAGCTTTTGAATCTTGGTGTTCGCTCCGAAAGAGATGGCAGGAATACTAGTTGGCGTGCGGCAGGACAAACTAACGCGAACGAAACAAGTTCGCGCAGCTTATTTAATAACCTTTTCAGTAGCCCGATTGTTCCCATGCAAATGCTCGATGAAATAGCGATTAAAAATGCTAGCGTATTAGATTACCTAGGAAAAGAGCTCGAGACGTTTGGTCGTAAAATGGGCACCGAGGATCGCATTAAAATCCAAGCGCATTTGTCTTCAATTCGCGAATTGGAAACGCAATTAAATGTAGTCGCGCCGGTTAGTTGTGATATTCCTGAAGTGGATACATCTGAGTATGTGCCCAGCAGGATGGATGCTATGTTTCGCATGATGGGCACAGCATTACGATGTGACTATACGCGGGCCATCACCATGGAGCTTTACGACAATGGCGGTGGTAATGGTAATACTTTCCCTTGGTTAAATATCAATAGTGATTATCACGAAATTGCCCATGCAGAAATTGGTACGCCACAAGATAAGCGCGATATCGAAAAGTGGCTATTTGATCAGGTCGCAATTTTGGTTAAAGATTTAGATGATTCTCCTGAAGGCGGCGTAACAGCACTGGATAATACGGTGATTCTCGTCGGCAATGATATGAATTCTGGCAGTAACCATTGGGTTGGTGAAATTAACTATGCCTTAATCGGTAGCGCCGGCGGTAAGTTACGTACCGGTAACGCGCTTAATGTGGGTAGTCGTCAGCCGCATAATTATCTGTTAACGACGCTGGTTAATGCTATGGGAATCTCCACCAACCGGGTCGGTGACGGTTATTCCGGTAATTTACCTCAATTATTGGCCTAAATTTAGTTGCTAGGAAAATTATTTTATTCACGGACGCTTTAATCGACGTAACTATTCATCCATGCACAAATAGGCCGGCAAACTGATCATTTTCTGGGCCGCTAGGCTTACAAGGATGTAAGTTATTAAGGTAATGCAGGAAATAAGATGGACCCACCCACTTCGTGCCATGATTAGAGTGCAA
>NZ_CEXWTU010000042.1:0-26535 GCF_982758155.1 Marinagarivorans sp.
TGGTACTGCTGCCCAACGAGCAAACAGCCCAAGAAACACTGGCATTACTCGCCGATGAAGAAATCGCCAAGCTCGAACCACAATTTAATAACGGCGAGTTCAAGCAAGCACAGCGTACACTGGCAAGCGTGCTAGAAATATTCCCCGGCCACAGCTCCCCTGCGATGGACAAAGCCCGCGCTAAAATGACCCAGCGCAGCAAACTAGAAAAACTACTCGAAGACGGCCACCGTTTATACAAGCGCCGAAACTATGTGGAGCCAGAACAAAATAATGCCGCCGCCAGCTATCAAGCTGCGCTTGCCATTGCGCCAAACTTAAAGCCCGCAAACGAAGGCCTTGAACGCATCGCTAAAGCGCTCACTAAACAAGCCGCCGGTGCACTGCGAGACAACAACCTTAAAAATGCCCGCCATTACACCCATCAAGCGCTCACAATATTACCCAATTACTTGCCTGCACTCGAAATGGAAAGCAACCTGCTCAGCTCTGCTTCAATAGAAGAGAAAACCGAAGCACTAATGGTTCAGGCTGAACGCTATACCAGCAAAGGTAATTTCTACACTCCCGCAGGGCGCAACGCCTATGAAACCTATACCGCCATACTGGCACTGGATAAACGTAATACTCTCGCCCTGGAGCGCCGACAATCATTGGCTTCGCAATTCCAAGAACGTGCTCAGCAATATATTGATGAAGGGAACTACTCCCAAGCACGGGCACTCGCAGATAACGCCCTCAGCAATTTCCCAAAAACACAAATTGTGAAAACGGCAGCCACAAACATTCAGAAATCCATTGCCCAGCATCAGTACCAATATCAACCACGCATTAACACCATTCGTGCGTCTGGGACGCCCAAAGTACAAATTGATCGCGATCAACCACGCACCATCGCTGTTAACGACAAAATATTTTTTAAGTTTAACTACCAAAACTTCGAGAGCGCTAAAACCGTGCTTTCAGCCAAACTCTATCGCGGCGACAGCAGTGAAGCTTTAGGCAGCAAACACCTTTTTGTGAAAGGCCTTAAAGGTGAAAGTGAATTTGTATTTGATTTAGCCCGCGGCGGCACCCAAGCAGGCCGCTACCGCATCGAAATTATTGTCTCGGGCAAGGTCCTCGCTCAACTTTATTTTCGTATAGGCTAACCTCAGCCCGCCCGCATTCATCCAAGCATAGGTTATAAGGGACGAGGCAATAATAGTTTATCCAATTAGGCGAAGAGATCGACTTTCTTATCGAGGCGCTTAAAGGGGCGCATGCCGGGGCCTATAGGACATAGGTCAGTAGGGTAACGCATGGAGCAGTTACCGAGGCATGTAACGCTTTGAGCAACGAAGGTAAGGATGTCGAAATCAAGCATTAGTGGATGAAATATTGTTTCCTCGTCCCTAAATCCATCGCTCATTTGCACGGCGTTTATAACCTATAGCCCGCTTTAATCCCCCGTCAACACACCCTATATAACCAGCAGTATTTTTAAACTGACGCTTGCGCCCTATTAATCTAACGCTTATCTCTAAAATGAGCCGCTCCTCACAACCCATACTTAAGTATGTGATATTGTTAATATTGAATTAAGCAAAGCACGTCTTTATTCCATTTTGAAATCAGAATAAAGCAGCAGTAATGTGTAATAAGCGTGAAACAGGAGCTCTCAGTGACAGAAGCCGCCAAAGCAGTCACCAATGTAATTGCCCTAGACCCAATACTCAGCCCGCAAGAGCGAGCCCATCTGGGGAAGCTGCCGCCGGCCTTAGCCTGCGTCAACCAAAAAACGCGCATGGTGTTAAAAGCACTACTGAACCACTGCTTTGAACAATGCAACGACAGCATTTTTCAAACTGCTGACAACGCAACATCGCCTCAAATACAAGACCAGCTGTTTGATGCAAACCGCTTACTTCGCTCCCAACAAACACATTTTTGCCAACATTTTCTCGGCGGTATCGACATCGCCTTCAGCCGGCTAGTCAATATCCAAACAAGAAGCTCTGCCAAAACAGCAGGCTCACTCAATAACGAGCCCGAAGACGCAAGCCGTTGGAATATTAACTTAGAAAGAATTGAAAACGACGCCATCGCACAAAACAAAAACCTGCTCGCAAGCATTGCTACTCGTGTAAAAGGTGTCCTTAAAGCTAACAAGATAGATAGCCCTGAGAATGACAAACCTCATGAAGGCAACCCCTTGCACCCAACAGTATTAACCCGCCTTTACAGTGAGCAAATAACGCGTTTACAGCTCTCAGCACCAGCCTTGCACTGCGTCAGTCAAGTATTTCAAACCTCCTTTTTTGAGCAGCTGCACAACATATATGCCGCTATCGAAAACTTGCTTGACCAAAATGGCGTAGCCAAAGCCAAAGAGTTCGACAGTCATTTTAGCGGCAAGCATATTTCACAACTCAGCCAACGGCAGCCCAAAAGCAACGCACCATCAAATGAGATTACGGCGAGCATTCTCACTAGCGTGCTTGGCAACAACAAAGCCTCAAAGCAAGTCACCCGCAAAGAACTCATCAGCATTTTAGAGGTTGCACAACGCGAACTCTGCAATGCCACCGCTGTTGAGGCCTCAACCTCAATGCTTCAGCTATTACAGCAGACGCAAAAACACTTGAGTATTTCTGGCGAGCTTTGCAATTACGAAAAAGAGCTTATCAAGCTGATTGGCGTAATGTTTGAAGTCGTCACCCAAAACAAAAACTTAGAGCTCATTGCCAAGGGTTATATCAATCGCCTACAAGTCACCGTCATTAAGCTCGCCCTGATCGATAACACTTTTTTCGAAAACAACCAGCACCCTGCACGCAGTTTATTAAACGAACTCGTTTTGGCTGGGCTTGGCTGGCAACAAAAACAAGACCCAAATCTAAAATCTGAAACCATTCGCACCCTAGATCGCATTACGCGCAGCATCCTCGAGAACTATGGCTCCGATTCAACAACATTTACCCAAGCGCTAATCGTTTTGCGAAAAACGCTCAACAACGAGCGTCAGCAACTCTCACTACTTGGCATCCGCCTGCACGGTAGCGCACAAGGTAAAACCAAAGCGCAAGAAGCCGAAAATGCTACCGATACCATCATTGCAAATATCCTCAGCACTGCCAATGCAGCCCCTGTAGTTCACGCCTTTGCGAATAAGCTTTGGCGCAATGCTATGCTCGTTACCGCTATGCGCGACAGCATTACCTCTAAAAAATGGCACACTCAAACCCAGCTCCTCGAAACTATCTGCCGGCTCACAACGCCCTGTAACACTGTTGCCGATAAAATTGAGCGCAGTAACACCCTGCCTCAAATCATGCTGCAAATACAGAAAGCCCTCACTAGCTGCGCGCATAACGCCTTCGATACTGCCGAAATTTTAGAAGAACTGCACCGCACCTTGTGTGCATGCCTAAAAGGCAAAGCAGCGCCCGAGCACTACCAACTCAAAAATGCGCATCAAAACGAAGCACCCGCACCGGGAAGCTTAGAAATTTCACAAAAAGCAGATTCAAGCACCCAAGCCCAGCGCACCACAACGGCTGATGCCAGCACCCCCAGCAGCAATAGCGCGCCCACACAAAATACAGAAACCACGCCAACAACAGATACCCTACTGTACGAACAGGTCACTCAGTTTCCGCGTGGCGCCTTATTTAATTGGCAAGAACCTGAAAAAGGTATTATTCGCTGTCAGCTCGCCGCTATTATCAAACAAACCAATCGCTATATATTCATTAATCGCAATGGTATTAAAGTTATCGATATGGCCATTGACGATGTCATAGCCGCCATAAAAAGCGAGCAACTCACCCCACTCGAAAATAACATGGTCTTTGACAAGGCTCTTGAAGAGGTTGTTACCGGCTTGCGACGAAGCCAGCAGACCCCCATCAGCAACCAACACCCCTAAGCCGCCAACTCCTGCTTTCACTAAAAAGTAGAAAGACAAACGCTATTCGCCCCTAACTTTCCACTAGCAACAAACTCTTCGCTTGCTGCTAGTCTACTCCGCGCCTATAATGGCCAACTTGACGTCAATAAGCCGCTGCCGAGGCAGTTGCTTATGAGTAGTCTTCAAGTAGGTGCAAGGTTTAAGCATTGAAAGACAACACTTTTCCAGTGAGATGGTTTTGCTTTTTTAAAACCATCTCATAAAGAAAAGGGGGCGATTAGGATTCGACGCCGGTAACAAAATCTAAGGTGCATGTCGTGATGGTAGCCAATCACGTTAATCCAAAGCTGCAAACTTATTAGTTGCCAATGACGACAACTACGGTGCCCAACTAGCTGCGTAAGTAGCCTGTGAAGCACTATCTAGCGGTTCGCCGCTAGCGGTCTTTAACAAGGTGCCAGTACCGCGTTAACGCCCGTCATATATAACTGGATAGCTGTGTTGTTTAGATCGTGGCAACATTGCAAAACTTAAGCGAACTCGTCCTCCACGCCCTGCCCGTTGGGTAGTGATGGGATTAAATTAATCAACGGAAACTAAGCATGTAGAGCCGAAGACGGAGTGCTGACGGACGCGGGTTCAAATCCCGCCGCCTCCACCAACAAGGGATCCTAAGGGGTCCAAAGAAAACCAAAAAAGCCTGTAAATTCAACGATTTACGGGCTTTTTTGTGCCTATAGAGCTCTAAGCCGTCTTTAAACATCCTACTTTTTTAGTGGTTCGCTTATGTAGTACTATCGCAAAGCTAGTAAAGTTGGCGCTACCAAAATGGGTAAAATCACTAAGCTACTCATACGGAGGCAGGGATACCTCAAAGCGGCTAAGCGAATTACGGAGGGCCTTTTTATGTGCAGAACCCATTCACTGCAGAGCCTGATTTTGGCGTAGCCAGTATTAATTACGATTTGAGTGATCTACTTTCAAAAGCAGTAGCACCGGAGCATAGTCTATGAAGCTAGAAAAAATTACGCTAAAAAATTTTCGGTGTTTTAAACACATAGGCATCGAGCTCCATCCGAAAACAACCATTTTAGTTGCAAATAATGGGCAAGGGAAATCGACAATACTGGATGCGATTAGAATTGCATTATGGCCTTATGTAAGCCAATTCGATTTAGCCAAAACCGCCTATGCTGACCCGGCTAACACGATTACTGTCGACGATGTAAGAATAATAAAATCAATTGAACAGCAATCGAAAGCATTTGGCGCATTAGATGAAATGGCAAGGCAATTTACGGCCTCTATTACTGCAACAGGAGAGTACAACGCCCAGCAAGTATCATGGCAGCGCTTTCGTGATAGTGAAGCCAGAAAGTCGCAAACTAAAGATGATGTCGAGTGCAAAAGCCTAAAAGCTTCAGCTAAGACTTTACAGAAAGTCGTTAGAGACCTAAGTAAGCAACCTATCGACTTGCCCGTATTTGGATATTATGGCACTGGCCGCTTATGGAGAGAAAAGCGCCTTACCGATAGGAAAAAAGGCACCACCGAAAAAAACAACGAACAAATCAGAACCTTTGCTTACCGAGACAGCCTAGACCCAGCATCGAGCTTTAAGCAATTTGAAGATTGGTTCACCTCCGCATTTATACAAGTTATGCAGAATCAAATTCAACAAATTGAAAAAGGCGCAACATTTATAGATATAGACCCAGCGCTTAAACGTCCCGTTAAAGTTGTACAAGAAGCAGTAAATACCGTACTTAACCCCGTCAACTGGCAAAATCTGCAATACAGTGAAACTTACGATAAATCGTTAATTTTAAAGCATACCGAGTTAGGCGTAATGAAAGTGTCGCAGCTCAGTGATGGCATTAAAAATATGCTCGCCATGATTGCCGATATCGCCTATCGCTGTGTGTTACTCAATGGCCACCTTGGTGAAGATGCTGCCAGAAAGTCATCAGGCATTGTAATGATTGATGAAATTGACATGCACCTTCATCCAATTTGGCAACAATCGGTTATCGGCTCCTTACAAGAAGCCTTCCCCAGAATTCAATTTATTGTTACCACCCACAGCCCTCAAGTACTCTCCACAGTACCTAAAGAGTGTATTCGAGTTCTCGGCGTAAATTCTGAAGGTGATGATATTGCAGCCACGCCTCTTGCAGCATCTTACGGCGAGCCTAGCAATGATGTATTGCAAGCCATTATGCATGTAGACCCTCAGCCACCTGTACCTGAAAAAGATTTACTTGATGAGCTCACCTCGTTAGTCGACCAAGGTGAATATCAGTCATCTCGCGCAACAGAGTTATTGGCTGGCCTTAAGCAAAAACTGAATGATCAACATCCACAAATTTTAAGAATAGAGCGCAGTATACGCAGGCAAGGGGCACTTAAAGGATGAAGGCAATTACCAAGAGTGGCAATGGTGGTTATCAACTAAATAGATCTCATCAAACGCCACCAACAACAAGCGAGCAAGCTTCTAGCCGTTGGAGCAGTTTTGGCTACAAGGCAGACGTCACAGGCCATCTACTCACCGAACAATATGGCCTGTGTGCGTACTCAGAAGTACGTCCAGACCAATTAGGCTTAGGTACACATATCGAGCATGTCGAACCCAAGAGTACTAATCCGGCACGCACGTTTGATTACAGCAACCTAGTACTCAGTACGCTTTCAAGTGATGATTTAAAAATCATTGATAAAACTGAAGTCTTTGGCGGCCATGCAAAACTCAGTCAATACGACGCACTGTTGTTTATCTCATGCTTACAAGCCGATTGTACTCGCTATTTTGTGTATTTATCCAATGGCAAAGTGGAACCTGCAAACGCATTAAGTGAAGCAGAAAAACAGCAGGCGAAATACACCATTAAATTGCTCAATCTAAACAGCCCTTATTTAGTCAACCGACGCTTTAACTGGATAGACGAATTAGATGATTTGATCGATGAGCATATTCGAAAGGATATGTTTTTACCTCACTTAGCGTCTATCGACCTCTTCCCTGTTAGCGATAAACTTAGCCCATTTTTCACCGCCACCCACCAGCGCTTTGGAAGAATCGCCGAAAGAATTCTGGCGGACGATGCTCCGGAGCTACTATAAATGACAAAAATATGAATCCCTAAAAAACCAATCGAAGTCGCTTTAGCCCTAGACGACATTAACGTCGCTGCAGCGTGAGAAAAATCCATTTACCACGACCACCTAAGTACCTTGAGTTTGTGGTGGGCACGACGCTCTTTGGCGGCAGCGCGTGTGATCATACTTGCGCAAATGGTGAACGCTGACAGGGACACTAAATTATCGCTCTAGCTTTGCTTCACTCACTCACTTGCCATCGCTTATTCGCATCCATGCAATTCAACGATTTCAAAGCCCCCCTGATTTAATAAGTGGCTGACAACTTCAGAAACACCAACATCATCAAAGATGGACGTGCGGTTTTCAATATTGCAGGTAATAAGTATCGATTGGTCGCTTGGATCAACTATGCCTATCGTGCGATGTACATTCGGCTTATCGACTCCCATACGTAATACTACAAGATCGATTTACAAACTATTTAATTGCCTTAAAAGGTAGAAATGAGAGGCATACACTATGGACATCGAACCTATTGAAACTAATACCGACTACCGAGCGGCATTAAATGAAATAGAAACACTAAGACTAACTGCCCCTGACAAACCAGAAGGTGAAAAACTGGATGCAATGGTCACGCTTATCGAGGCCAATGAAGCAAAACATTTCGCAATGGAATTACCCGATGCTTTTGAGACGATCAAATTAGAAATGGTGCATAAAAGTTTAGGCATTTCAGCCGCCCCCCTAATCAAGCCGCCGCATGCGTTATAACGCAAACTCTCAAAGTATTGCAGAGATAGATTCAAGGCTCGCAGCACTCAAAGAGGAGCAAAAACAGCTTTTAGCCCTCAGAGAGCAACTGCAAAAAACCTCGCCTATTTATCCTGACTCGACTTCATATTCACCAGAACAAAAGGTTTCCATATTCAGAAGTTTGTTTCGCGGGCGAAACGATATTTTTGCTAACAGATGGCAAAACAAACTAGGTCGCAGTGGCTACTCTGTCGCCTGCAATAACGAGTGGGCACAAGGAATCTGCCACAAACCTCGCATCAAATGCCAAGATTGTAACCACCGGCAATTCACAGAAATCAATGATCAGATTATTTATCGACACTTAGCCGGACAGCTAGTGGTTGGCCTCTACCCATTAATGCAAGACAACACTTGCTACTTTCTTGCTGCCGATTTCGATAAGGGCAAATGGCAAGAAGAAGTTAAAGCGATGTCAAACGCCTGCCAGAATTTCGAAATACCACATGCTATTGAGATTTCACGCTCAGGCAACGGTGCACACCTTTGGATTTTTTTCAACGAAAATGTCCCTGCTAAAGAAGCAAGGTTATTGGGGTTCGGCCTTCTGGATAAAGCCATGGAATTATACCCCAGCCTATCCTTTCACTCTTATGATCGCCTTTTTCCAAATCAGGATATTTTGCCCGAAGGAGGATTTGGCAACCTAATAGCTTTACCTCTGCAAAAAGAAGCGAGGCTATCGGGCTTTAGTTCCTTTGCTGATCCTGAACTACATGTTATCCAAGATCAATGGCAACATCTTGCTCAAATGAAGGCCATTTCTCATCAAGACTTAAGTAAGCTGCTCACTGTAATTTCACCAAACGCCACACTTTTCGATGAGCAAGAAGTTGTTGAGAAAAAACCACCATGGCAAATTAGCGCCAAAACAAAGCCTCTAGCCTTAGAGAACCCACCAACGAAAGTTTCAGTAACACTCGCAAATCACGTTTACTTTGATTTGAGTGAAATACCTAGCGCTTTGGCCGCCAGACTCAGACGACTCGCCAGCTTTTCTAATCCCGTATTCTTCAAAACACAGGCGCTGCGCTTTTCGACTCACGGTATTCCACGATTTATTTCCTGTGCTCGAATAGACCAAGGCTACTTGGCAATACCTCGAGGCTGCTTAGATGAAGCACGTGATCTATTGACAGAGAATCAGATTGAGCTCCAAATAAACGATAAACGCGAGAGCGGCACCAAACTTACAACCACCAAGTCGTCAATCAAACTCAGAAAGAATCAAGAAGCAGCGGTGCGGGCCATGATCAAGCACGACGCTGGAATTCTTCATGCTCCAACGGCTTTCGGAAAAACGGTTACCGCCATTGCTATGATCACAAAACGCAAAGCTAATACCTTGATTCTAGTTCACACTAGACAACTACTAGATCAATGGAAAGAGCGGTTAAAGTCATTCATGCCAAATATAGATGTCGGCACCATCGGCGGGGGAAAGAAAAAGCCAACGGGCATCATCGACATAGCCACTTATCAAAGCCTGATCGACAAGAAAAACAATTCCATTTCTGAACTTGTTCAAGACTATGGCCATGTCATAGTTGATGAATGTCACCATGTTTCTGCACCACGTTTTGAAATGGTTCTGAATGAAATTCGAGCTAAATACCTGCTGGGTCTGACAGCAACACCAGAACGACAAGATGGTCACCAGAAAATAATTTTTATGGTAGTAGGACCTATTCGCCACAAGATTAAGAACACCTTGGAGGATAAATTTGAGCAGCAGGTCATTGCTCATCAAATTTACAACACATCACCCAGCAGCCAATCCTTCCTGAAGAAAAGCCGAAAATTTCAGAAGCATACCGCTGGATTATGGAAGAAACTGAGCGAACAGAGCGCATCGTTTCGGATATTCTGATGTGTGTTCAGCAGTCAAAACACCCGATCGTACTCACCGAGCGAAGAGAACACGCCGAAACCATCAACTCGATGTTATTGGAAAAAGGGGTCGATTCGATAGTTTTGAAAGGTGCAATGCGCGTAGGAGAGCGAAAGAAAATCGATGCACGACTACCTACCGCCCAAGTGGTGGTTGCGACAGGAAAATACGTTGGCGAAGGGTTTGACTTACCAAGATTAGATACTTTGTTCTTGGCCATGCCCATTGCCTGGAAAGGGTCGCTGGCTCAGTATGCCGGTCGCATCCATAGAGAATCAGAAGGCAAGGAGTGCGTTACAATTCACGATTATGTCGACTTCTCGCTTCCTATGCTGCAGCGCATGTTCAACAAGCGAGAGAAAAGTTACAAGGCAATGGGATACAAAATCGAGTTCGCAGATTCCACATTACCTGTCGATATAAAGTCAAACGCGCTTCTGCTAGCGTCTGACAAAATGGATTCCGAAGCTCCTGCATAAGCATAAGCCCGCCTCAGCATTTAAAAGCTCTTTCCAGACTAAATCGACTGAACCCAACCCGCGCCTCAGCCTACTACCTAGCCTTGAGACAGACCAAAACCTCTAAGGTCGTTTACCACATCCGCTCGCGGCCATTTTTATTGCTCAGAACATGGCACGCAGCCGCTTACAGACTTGTCAGCAATTATTGGGGGCGAAAGCAAAGCGTCTTAATTTCGGCGGCTTTACCCTAAAAACCGTAGCTGGGAATCAAAAAGGTGCGTATCCCCTTGCTGAATGCTCGGTGTGCCAAGGGGATGCTAGACTTAGATAGTTCAACTGCGGTTTTTTAGGTTAAATGACCTAACGCGTACTACCTGCCATGCATTTTGCGTTACGATAACGTTAGATTAAAATTGAACACCCCATTAGAGCCCGGAAATATGCCAACAGACACCGATCAAAACTATCTGTATATCCCCTATTCAGGCCCGGCCCTGATTGAAACGCCACTGCTCAACAAAGGCAGTGCATTTTCGAAAAAAGAAAGAGAGAACTTTAACTTAGCGGGTCTATTGCCGCCGCGCTACGAAACCATCGAAGAACAAGCTAAGCGCTGCTATCAGCAATACCTCTGTTTTAACGACAACCTCAATAAACATATTTACTTACGCGCCATCCACGACAACAACGAAACATTGTTTTACCGCTTAGTCCGTAATCACCTTAGTGAAATGATGCCGATTATTTACACCCCTACAGTCGGTGATGCCTGCGAAAGGTTCTCTGATATTTACCGCAGTGCACGCGGTTTATTTATCGCTTATGAAGACCGCTTTCAAATTGATGATATTTTACGCAACGCAACCAAAGGGAAGGTAAAGGTTATCGTGGTAACCGATGGTGAGCGCATTCTAGGCCTAGGCGACCAAGGTATTGGAGGCATGGGCATACCCATCGGTAAGCTATCGTTGTACACCGCATGCGGCGGTATTAGCCCTGCATACACATTGCCGGTGATGCTAGATGTGGGCACCAATAATCAAAAACTGTTAGACGACCCTATGTACATGGGTGTGCGGCACGAGCGTATTAGCCAAGATGAATACGATGAGTTTTTAGATCTATTCATTAAAGCAGTTAAGCGTCGCTGGCCAAACGTATTACTGCAATTTGAAGATTTTGCACAACCCAATGCAATGCCGCTGCTTAAGCGTTACCGCAATGAAATTTGTAGTTTTAATGACGACATCCAAGGCACGGCTGCCGTCACTGTCGGTTCGCTATTAGCGGCATGTCGTATTAAAGGCGAAAAACTATCGCAGCAAAAGGTCGCGTTTGTGGGCGCAGGTTCCGCAGGCTGCGGCATTGCAGAGCAAATCGTCAGCACTATGGTTGCCGAAGGTATTTCCGACACCAAAGCACGCTCACAAATCTATATGGTTGATCGCTTTGGTTTACTGGCCGAAGGAATGGATGGCTTGCGCGACTTTCAGTCTGCGCTAACACAAAGCAAAGAAGATCTTGAACAGTGGACATACAGTGGCGAATACCCCTCGCTACTCGACGTTATGCACTGCGCTAAGCCCGATATTTTAATTGGCGTTTCGGGTAAGCCTCGCTTATTCACTGAGCAAGTAATACGCGCTATGTACTCAGCTTGCCCAATGCCCATTATTTTTCCACTTAGTAACCCTTCAAAACAAGTCGAAGCGTTGCCCGAAGATGTTATCGCCTGGACAGAAGGCAAAGCCATTGTGGCTTCCGGCAGCCCCTTTGAGCCAGTGCATTACAATGACGAAATTTTTCCAATTCCGCAGTGTAACAACAGTTATATTTTCCCGGGTATTGGTTTGGGTGTCATTGCGGCAAAAATCACGAGCATTACTGATGCAATGCTTATTGTTTCAAGTGCCACACTGGCTGAATCTTCGCCTTTAGCAAACACCGGTGCCGGCAGCTTACTTCCGCCACTCACAGAAATTGCATCGCTCAGTAAGCGCATCGCCTTTGCAGTGGCGAGACAAGCGATGCGAGAAGGCGTTGCCGTTGAGCTCTCGGATGAGCAATTATCGGCAGCTATTGAGCGTAACTACTGGCTGCCGGAATACCGCGACTACAAACGCTGCAGTGTCTAAGGGGCGTGCACTGAATAAGTTGCTGGAATTTGGGTTTTTGGGTGCTTGCTTGACGAGGCGAAAATATGGCGTAATAGCTGGCTATTGCAAATATTTTTAACGAAGGCAAGCCTGCACCCAGGAATTCAAAAACGGGAAGTTATTTAATGCACGCCCCTAAGGAGTACTGCTGAGCCCAACCGGCTTTAGCCAATGATGCTATTGGGTAATGGGCTGGGCTCTTCTGGCTGCACCGACTTATGCCGATGCAGCCAAAACCCTACCACTCAAAGCGCAGCCCAAATAATGCAGGACAGGCACTCTAAAATAATAACGGCGCCCAAAAATCAGTAAAAAAACTAGAACTCCTCTACCCTCAAGAAACTTCTCGCCCATAGACACAAAACACACAATAACCCCAAAGCTAATGCCTTGGGGTATTTATTGACGCAGGAGTGATGGTTGTTAGTGCCGCAGAATTACAATTGAAGTCGCTTCGAACTAAGCGGCGCGCTTTTTCCTGTGCTTAGCGAATAAAGCGACGTGAAGGGATTCACTAATGCCGCAAAACGCAGGGAGCGTAAGCGCGGCAGATAGTGTTGCACAAAATATTGTGTTTGTAGAAGCCTAGTATCGATGTCGACATTAAATCGTATGTGCATGGGCGATACGTCTGACGGGATTGAGTTTTTTTCAGAATTTAGAGTGCATGTCCCGTCAGTATTAATGTTGTAGAAAGGGGTATCGTCTATCGACACCAATTGGCTACGCGGCTGAGTCATGGTTGTTTATCCAGTTCTTTATGGTTTAACACTAGATAATAATGGCTGAGGAGTCAAATAGCGGATTGTTTTAGGATTGGCGTTCGTTATAACTTATTGTAGTGAGTTGACGCGTGCCTGCCTTCGCCCCCCCTATTCGCTAAAGAACTTCAATAAAAACCTCTTTGGGAATGGCAAGATAGCATTTGTAGAATTTGTTAAATAAAATCGTATAATATAGCCAACGACTATATGGGTTAAACTTCCTCTTCTATTTTTGGCACAGACAAGAGTACTATGGTGAAAAAAATAAATATAACCGAGATATTATTGAAGAATAATATCTCGTCAATCCTCGCTGGAATCATCTTGATTATCGCTGGCGGCATTGCCAATATAGTGCTAATCAACATTGTTAGTAACAGCCTTCAATCTGAAAGTGACCCGTTATTTTCTGCGCCCTATCTGTTTATCAGCGTATTGATTGCGGCCTTTACCCTTAACGTTACTGCTCAGTGGATACTTGAGGGTATAGGCCACAAAATTGTTTACAAAATTCGTGATCATCTACTTAGACAAGTACTTCAATCTGATCCTGAACAGTTCCAACGCCTAGACAGAAGTAAAATCTACAACGCATTTTCCAAGGACATACTACAAATCCTACAGGCTATCGAGTTTACACCCTATACGCTGTACGGAATTTCACTGATAGTAGGTGGCTGTGGCTATATGCTATACCTGTCGTGGCAATTGGCCTTAGTCGTTTTGGTTGCTTTAGCTATCACACTCATTTTTTGTAACAAATTAGTCTCGTTAGCTGAAAAAATGCACCTTCGTGATAGAGGTATTCAAAACAGCTTGGTTAGCGCCTATGGAAACATTATTGATGGCCATAAGGAGCTGGCATTGAATGAGCTCAGAAGTAAAAGTGTATTCGATGAAGTCATGACTGGCCCAGCATTAGAATCAAAAGAAACCCTCACTCGCGCTGGACGAGTTATCTCTATAAGTAGCCAACTAATGGGGGTACTACCTATAGCATTGATAGGGTTGGTTTTATGGGGCATTTATCACTTGGATGTTGGTGCGTTTCATATCGGGGTAAATTTTGCCGTTATTTTATTGTTTATCCGACAGCCTCTAGGAAACCTGGTTCATCAAGTCGAGACAATAGTTCTTGGTAGAATTTCGCTACGCCACCTAGCCAATCTAGAGCTTCCTTTTCCAGCCGAAATGAGTCCTGCCCACGCATTAAATTTACAGTGGAAAACCATTTCAATTAAAAACCTCGTCTACAGATATTTTAATAATGAGAATTTCACACTAGGCCCTATAGATTTTACCGTTAACAGAGGTGAACTGGTTTTTTTGGTAGGTTCTAATGGGGCAGGAAAATCTACGCTCGTGAAATTATTGTGTGGATTACTTACACCGATTCAAGGTGAAATACATGTCGACAAAGAGACAGTCTGTAATAGTAATCGCCGTCAATATCGTGCAATGTTTTCTGCCGTCCTATCCGATTTCTTTTTGTTTGACAAAATTTTAAATCGAACTGCCAGCGCGCTGAACGATAACTATTTAGCAGAGCTTCTCGATCAGTTGGAGTTAGATCGAGTGGTATCAATTGATGACGGTGTATTTAGTACCGTTAGCCTTTCGACCGGACAAAGAAAAAGACTGGCGATGTTGGCCGCCTGCATGGAAGGACGTTCAATTTTAGTTTTAGATGAATGGGCGGCAGATCAAGACCCTAAATTTAGAAAGATATTCTACGAAGTAATATTACCGCAATTAAAGGCTAAAGGTCTTACGCTAATTGTCATTAGTCATGATGATCGTTACTTTCATGTAGCCGACAGACTCATATCCCTTGAGGGAGGGAATATCGCTCACTAGCACTATTCCATTCGTCAATAAAAATAATCAGGGCACGCACTCTCAAAAAATAACGTCATATAAATTCATAAAAACACAAGAAATCGCCTACTTTCAATAAATTTTCACTAACAGACCTAACACACAATAATCCCAAAGCTAATACCTTGGGATTATTGTGTGTGTTGGGCAGGAATAATGAGGGGGGATACTACAGACTAAAGCTTAAGTTAGAAGTTACGTTGCACGCCTTGTTTTTTGCCTGTGTCTAGCAAATAGAATCTGATACTGCTGCCCTAAACCCCTCCTTTCTCGTTAAGCGACAGTCATTTCTTTTCAATATTTAAGGGATCAAGTATGGGTGGCAGGCTTGTGGAGTTTACGCCCCGCAAAACGCACCTCAAGTTTCCGGCCCAGCTGTTGGCTTGCCTGCCAAACATACCGAGAGAGCCCCCCCTTAAAGGTATCTTAATTTTTATGACTAAGTAGCTTCGTAGCCGTAAATCTAGAAAAATACGCTACTAGCATCATTTTTTATCTTTCTCGCGCTATCGGGCAGTACTCATACTTCTTCGCGGTAGAGCCTGCTAAGTAGTCTGTGTTATTGTCTTAGAATAATTTTTGATGACCGGATTATAAATATCCCGCTAGGGATACTATAAATTTCCATTGTTATTTTCATTTACTTGAAGGGTTAATATGCTCAATGTTAAATCACTTTCTTGCGCGGTAACGCTTACTCTGGGCACGCTTGCGGGTAACGCGGTATTTGCAGAGAGTGGTCATAGTCACAATAAAAAGAGTCAATCGGCACAATCTCAGTATTGCCCCAAGGAATTTAATAAACAGCTTAATCCGGAAAGTATTCATTTTGAGTTAATTGCTGAAATTGAACCCCTAACCCCTGGCTTTGCTATTTTGGAAGGGCCAGTCTGGGTTGGCGATGCGCTTTTAATGTCGCATATTGGCTACGCAACCAACACTAATGCGAACCCATCAGATTTAGTTGTACTTAGAGATGGTAATGTTAGCGTATTAGAAAAAAGTTACGGCTCAAACGGTTTAACACTTGATAACGAGGGCCATGTTGTTTCGGGACGTCATTTAGATGGCACCATTACTCGCGTGATTAACGGTAAAATTTTAGCCTATACTTATGACGGTGTACGATACAACTCTCCGAATGACTTAGTTATTTCGAAAACAGGAAATATATATTTTTCTGACCCTAACTGGCAGACGCCTGATATGGATCCTTCAACCGAAAATCGAGAAATGCCTCAAGCAGATGAGCGTGCTTACCACGTAAGACCTAACGGTTCGACCACTGAATTTGCCGCTAAGCTTATTGATAAACCTAACGGTGTTATGTTGTCTGCCAACGAAAAGTTCATATATGTGGGCGGCATTAACGGCTTATTTAAATTCCCATTAAATCGTAAAGGCGAAGTTATTGATGAGCCGGTTCGAATTGATACTCTAAATGAAGGTATTGATGGAATGAGTCGAGATTGCGCCGGCAACATCTACGTTACCGGTGGAGGCTTGATCTCGGTACTTTCAAAGAAAGATAAGTTACTTGCAAGCTACGAAGTAGCTGGTGTAACGAATATTGCATTTGGTGGTGACGATGGGAAAACTATTTTTGCCACTACCGCAGGCGTTATGCCGCAAGTATTTTCAGCGACTAGTAATATTCCCGGACTACCTTATTAAGTGCGAGTAAAGCCTAAGGGCTATCGCGCCCACTAAGCTCTAAATGGAAAATCCTCAGGCGAATACCCTGAAGATTTTTTTGGTCTACGCAGGCAATCCGGTCTCGTCTCCCACGCCCCAAAACTCCATCATTATATTGAACCACGTGGCAATATTGTTAAAACCTAAACGCTAACATGAGTAATAACGTTGAGCGTCAAGCTAACACTATATTTTGCCAATTCCGGTCTTGCAGGCTCGACATTACTGAAGTGCCTCTATAACCATTTTGTTGTTTCCCTACAGCACCCCACCCCGAACACTTGATAGGGCCGAAGCTAAAGGCTTCATAAGGGTCAATTGTAGCAACGCCACCAACGCACCAGCTTACTGCACAACGACGCACTATAAGTTCCAGCGGCGGCGCCCTTACCCCTTTTCGACACATAAATTTTCACATCACGACAATGACGGCAGAAGCCATAAACCTGCTCTCGCTATCGTCTTCATCATCAGCTACGTCAAAGCGCCCCACACTGGGGCGAGATTATAGCGAAAATGAAAGAAAGGACTCTTTGACGATCAAGAATCGACCCTAAATCAAAGGGCCATGCTCCACTGCGAACCACTTTCGCCCCAGCATGGGGATAAACGGCCGCAAAGTTGCTAGAAGAGCAAGCCGCAGACCCATTCGGTGTATTTTTTGCTAATCCATTCTGTAAATGACGATTACGGGACGAGGAAACAATAATTTATTCAACTAGGCGAAACGGACTTCAAGTAAGCCGGCCGAATCAAACATGCGTGGATAAATTATGGCTTCCTCAGCCCGAACAAATAATTACACAATCACCAACTTATGCCCGAGAGGTATTTTTTATGTCCGTTAGCGAATCACGATTTCTTGCCATTAGCGAGATCACCTCAACGCCACCTGCCGAAGTAGAATTCCCCATGCCCCTCAGTGAAATTTGGGCTTGTGATGTATTTAACTTCAGCGCTATGGAAGAGTGCTTATCGAAAAAAGCATTTAAAGCGATGAAAAAGACCGTGGAAACCGGGGCGCCACTTGGCGAGGCAACCGCGGATGTCATAGCTGCCGCCATGAAAGATTGGGCCATGAAGAAAGGCGCTAAATTCTTTTCTCACATTTTTTATCCCATGACGAATGCGACCGCCGAAAAACACGATGGCTTTATTGTGACCAACGCCGATGGTAACGCCATTACCGAATTTACCGGCAGCCTGCTAATTAAGGGCGAGCCCGACGGGTCATCATTCCCCAATGGTAGTTTACGGATGACAAACGCGGCCCGTGGGTATACCGCATGGGACCCAACTAGCCCAGCTTACATTATGCATACCGCTAATGGGGCCACCTTGATGATTCCTAGCGTATTTATGTCTTGGACGGGAGAAGCGCTGGATAAAAAGATTCCACTTTTACGTTCCAATGCGGCTATGAATAGTGCAACGCAAAAAGTCTTAGCGTTAATGGGTGAAACAGACATTGCAACGCTGAATTCAAGCTGCGGCGCCGAGCAAGAGTACTTTTTAATCGACGAAAAATTTGCCAACAGCCGACCCGACTTACTCCTAGCTGGGCGCACACTCTTTGGCGCAGCCCCCGCCAAAGGCCAGCAATTTGATGACCATTACTTTGGAGCTATCCCCGAACGCGTGCAAGTCTTTATGCAAGACTTTGAAGATCAACTTTACCGCTTAGGTATTCCCGCCAAAACACACCATAACGAAGTTGCTCCTGGTCAGTTTGAAATTGCACCCTATTATGAAGCCGCCAACGTCGCGGCCGACCACCAGCAGTTATTAATGACTGTGATGAAAAACACAGCCAAAAAACACGGGTTCTTAGCCTTATTACACGAAAAACCCTTCGCCGGCGTTAATGGTTCGGGCAAGCATGTGAATTGGTCGGTAGGTAACTCCACGCAAGGTAATTTATTAGACCCCGGCAATACCCCCGAAAAAAACCTTAACTTTCTTTTATTTTGTGGCGCAGTTATTCGCGGTGTACATTTATTTGGCCCGCTGTTACGGGCTGTGATTGCTTCAGCCGCCAACGACCATCGACTGGGTGCTAACGAAGCGCCGCCGGCCATTTTATCGGTCTATTTAGGCGATCAATTAGAAAAAGTTTTTATGGATATTAAGGAAGGCAACCTTAGCCCTACCGAGTGTGGCGGCGATATGGACCTTGGCCTTTCGCAAATATTAACCTTCAAACGTGACCCAGGCGATCGAAACCGTACATCGCCTTTCGCCTTTACCGGTAACCGTTTTGAGTTTCGCGCTGTAGGGTCTTCGCAATCGGTATCTGGCCCCTTAGTCGCCATGAATACCATTTTGGCCGACTCACTCGAATGGGTTGCGCAAAAACTAGAGGTTTGCTTAAACGATGGTTTAGACCAAACCGCAGCCGTGATAACCGTATTAAAAGAACTGATGGATGAACACAGCAATGTGATATTCGGAGGTGACGGTTACTCAAGCGAATGGCATAAAGCGGCCGTGGAAGAGCGTGGCCTTAAAAACATACCCACTACTGCAGATGCCCTAGCGGCCTTTTTAGACCCCGCCGTAGAAACATTATTTAGCCGCACAAAAGTGCTCTCGCCTAAAGAGCTGAAAAGCCGATATGAGGTGTATGCGGAGCAGTATGTTTTAGCGATAGAGGTCGAAGCCAAACTCGTCATCGACATGGCCACCACCGCTATTTACCCATCAACTATGGGCTATTTAACCGAACTGGCCGATAGTTTATCAGCAGCCAGCGCACTGGGATTGGAAGCCAATAAAGACGTAGCCAGTAAAATTGTGAGCGAATCAAACAGCATGATGGCGACCGTGAGTGAACTGAGCGCCGCATTGGCCAGCCACGATTTTGATTCTACCGAAGAACACATGCAGAACTGCGCCGGTACGGTAAGAAGCTTAATGGATAAAGTACGTGAACATGCGGACATACTGGAAGGTTTTGTTGCCAACAAATATTGGCCCTACCCCAAGTATTCAGAAATGCTTTTTATTAAATAGCAACTAGCGTTACTTTTTTATGGCTCCGTAAAGCCACTTTGGTCGCATTTATGCGGCCCTTTTTTTAATGGCGCTAAACCATTAAAAGCGAGGGGAATTTGGTATTAGGGGCGTGCATTAAATAACTTCCCGTTTTTGAATTCCTGGGTGCTTGCTTGCCTTCGTTAAAAATATTTGCAATAGCCAGCTATTACGCCATATTTTCGCCTCGTCAAGCAAGCACCCAAAAACCCAAATTCCAGCAACTTATTCAGTGCACGCCCCTTAGCAGAATACGAGCCTGTACTAAATATTATCGATAGGATTTAAAAAATGCGTTGCGAGCGAATTTGGGGGGAACCGCGTAAAAACACTTAAAGCATAAAGGTTCAATTACTCTGATCAATAAAGCGGGCCAAGCCCTTAGGCCCGCGATTAAGCAATTACTTTTTCTTTTTAACACCTAACTCATCATGATACTTCTTGCGGGTATCTCCTAGCTTTTGCATTAATTCTTTAGCCGCTGGCAAACTATTAGCCGCTACTGCTGCCTCTGCGCTCGCCACTAACACATACAGCTTTTCAATGCCTTCGTCAAAAGTTTCTTGGTGCTCTGGTTTTACTGGCTGGCTTTTAGCGATATCTAAACCGGCCTTAAACAGCACAAGCTGCTCTTTAATGGCTGGAATACTGTCGCTATCTTTCATTGCTTTGTATGCACCGCCCATATCTTCCATCGATTGATGCAGTGGGCTAGGCTTTGAGCAACCAACTAGGGCTGCAGCGGCAAGTATGAGTGGGAACAACTTTTTCATAAATCAGCTCGTTAAGTGAAGTAAATAGGTAATGAACGCAATCAACTATGGCAAATAGATGAGGGTATGCGCCATTGTACCTAATTATTTCGCACCGTGGTTTTTCATCGTCGGCGGCACAACATTGCCTCGCGCCTGCAGGTCAATCGCCTCGGGGAACTGTTGATAAAAAGCACGTACCGCATTGGCTAACAGCATTTTTATTTCATCATTCACTTCCACCACAGCCTGCGCTGGCAATACGGTTAAGAAGGCCTTTAGTAGCTCTTCTTGCGGCGCAGGGACTTTACCTAACCAGCTCGCTAATAAGTCTCGATTAATGTGCTTGGGAATAGAGCCTAGCGTGCCCACATCGTTGTGGCTGTGCGATAACAGGCCAGACGTAGTACCGCGATCCAAAGTTAAAACCTGCAAGAAATACAAGGTGTGGTAGTCCAGCTGCTGCTGTTTGTCGCCGGCGGCAACCGGGGCTGCGGCTTGCTGGTTGTTATAAAACAAGGTGCAATAAGCATCAATAGCCGCGCGGCCAAAACGTTGGGCAAGGCCGCAATCCACCTGCCAATCACCGGAGTTAAATTGCTCTAGGTAGAAGTGTGTAACACCGCGATGACGCTCTAAAGCGGGAATATAAAAATAGCGATCGCCTTGCTGCGAACCCTCGGGGTAGAGCTCGCCACTGGCATTTTGTAAGGCATCAGCAAAAAATTGCTTATCGCTATCACTGTTAATCGATGGATTAAGGTCGGCCATCAGCCGCCAATAGCCCTCACCGGATTTAAGCTCGGTCCAGCTAATGTGCATATGAATCGACGGTGTTCGTGCATTTTCTGGATGAATAATCGTGGATATGGCTGTCGCACTATTCAGCGGCCGCTCCTCTAAGTCTTCATAAAACACTTGCGACATATTCACTGAAGCGCGGTTAAACAGCGCATCCTGTGCCATATAACGCACACCTCCGCCGTGCACGCCCTCATCCCTCAACCATTCAACAGGCTGAAAGGCTTGAAAGTCCGAGCTCAAACGCCCGCCTTGCAAGCTCAATTCACTAACAAAATAACGTTGCAAGCCTTCGATGATCTCTCTGGCAGTACAGGCTTTTGGGCTACTCGCGGTTTGACGTTGGCTCACGGCGGACTCTCTTTGCTGGGAATAAAAGCCGATTATGCCAGCTTAAGTGGGGTTCAACCTAGAGCCAGATCAAAAGCGCTATCAAAAGTAACTGCCACAAAAAAGGCCGCAAGCATGATACTGCGACCTTTCTACCCACCTGAATACTTTAGAGGTTGCCGATCATATTCCGGCCGCTTTGGCCAAAGCTCGGTGTATTCACTCCCGCCTTGTTAAGCAGGGTGAGGTACAAATCGCCAAAGGTATGTTGATCGTTACCGTAACGAATGTGGCGCCCAGGGTTAAGTGTGCCATTACCGCGACCTGCCAGTAATACGGGCATATTCACATAATCGTGCCGGTTGCCATGGGAAATCTCACTGCTCAGAAAGATCATGCTGCTATCAAGTAAGCTGGTACCGTCGATATCCGTTGTGGTTTTAAATTTCTGAAGCATGTAGGCAAACTCTTCAATCATCCACTTGTTCACATCCACGACCTTGCGAGTTGCCTCGGCCTTTAAAACAGGGTCATCCAGTAAATGGGTTAAATCGTGATGACGATCAGAAAAGCCTAAATGCGGATAAATATTAAACGAGAAACCGTTGGCAATCATAAAAGACTGGTAGCGAGTTAAATCACACTGAAATGCAATGGTCATTAAATCTGTCATCAATTTAATTTGTGCCGGGCGATTAGCCGTGTCGTTATAAGGTTCTGGAGCCGGACATTCATTGACCCCCTCCACTTCCACGATTTTCTTTTCTAACTCATTCAGTGATGTGACGTAATGATCAAGTTTAGCGCGATCGTTTTGGCCCAGCTGCTGATTAAGTTTAGTGATATCACCGCGCACATAATCCAGAATGCTACTGTTCATTTTTTTTCGAAACGCTTTTTGTTTAGCCGTTTCGCCAGAATCAAAGCCGCCAAACATACGGTTAAATAGCTGCGCTACGCTGGTTGTTTTACCGGTAGGTGTTTGCGGGCCAGACCATGAAATATTGCGCTCGTAAGCACAGGAATAACCCGAGTCACACGAGCCCGAACTTCCACCACCATCCATGCCCAACACCAAAGAAGGGAAGCGACTTAAATGGCCTAACCGTTGTGCCGCAAACTGATCTACAGACACTCCATTACCCAGACCTGGACCGGGGTCGTTAATCGGTGATGCCGTTAAAAAGGAACCCGTACCCGGTGCGTGGCCGCCCAGCCGTTTTTGCGCAATTTCATTATTCAAATTGGTCAATATCGATAAATCGTCTTTAAACGGTGCCAGCGGTTGTAAGGTTTCTTTTAACTGATAATTACTACCATCGGCATCTGGCGTCCAGCTTGGCATATGAATACCGTTAGGTAAAAAGTACGTTAGCATACGCGCGGGTCGAGCATCTTGCGCAAAGGCCGTTTTGCCAATGGGCATCATGGCCTCCAACAACGGTAAAGAAACTGCCGCACCTGCGCCGCCCAAAAAGTGACGTCGATTCATTTGTTTAATTCGCATATTACATACCCTCCACTGAATGTTGCACTCGGGTTTCGCGGAATGCGCGACTCAATACAATTTCTTCGATCACGTCACGGATGGCGTGCTGGCTGCCTTCGGTATTGCGGTAGAGCTCATAAATAAGCGGATAATCGTCCGCATCTTCAGGTTCACCTAAGGCGTGAATAGGCCGCCCCAAACCATAGGTTAAAATATTTTCCATAAAGCACATGGGCAAGCGGTAAGAATCTTTCAGCAGATCCGCTAACTGACCCGCGCCCTCAAAAGTTTCACCCGTAGGTAGTTCGCCACGGGAATCTACAGGCGCGCCATTATCAATATCTCTCCAGCGGCCGGCAAAATCGAGGTTTTCTAAACCAAAACCTATGGGGTCCATTAAAATATGGCAGTTAGCGCATTCAGGTTTTTGTCGATGCAATAAAAAACGATCCCGCGTGGTTGTGCCCTGCACATCGGGTAGATCGGCAATTGTGCCGAAGTTACCTGGGGGCGCTTTGGGCTCTGAGCATAAAAAGGTTTTAAGCACATAGGCACCGCGCCCTGGCGGTGAGGTATTTTTAGGGGCTGAAGTTAACGTCAGTATAGAAGCGTGCCCCAATAAACCTCGGCGAAATTCATCGGAGCTCACTCGCTGAAAATCACCGCCAGCCACACTCACACCGTAAAAATCAGCGAGTTGCGTATTGGCAAAACTGTAATCGGCATCAATTAACGTGGACAGCGGTAAATTATTATCTAGCACATGTTGTAAAAATAACCGCGTTTCTTCAGCCATTGCTTGCGCTAACGCATCATCAAAACCAGGAATTAAATCTGGTGCGGGTAAATTTTTCTTTCCGGCATCGCCCAAAATCCCATCAAAACGCAACCATTGCGAAGCGAAGTTATCGATAAGTGCCGCCGATTTAGGATCAACCAACATGCGCTGTACCTGCGCGCGCAACACATCGCCTTGCTGCAAGCTGCCACTTTCGGCCAAAGCGAAAAGTTCGGCATCTGGCATACTGCTCCAGAGAAAGTAAGATAAGCGTGAAGCTAATTCAAAACCGTTAAGCGGCATGGCGGTATCACTGGAAACCAACTCGGGACGGAAAGTGAAATTTTCAGACAACATCACAGCGCGTAAGGCGTAATAAAGACTGTAATCAAAATTTCCACCGGCATTGATGCCTTCATCAAAAATACCGATTAAACCTTCTAGCTCACCGTCGCTTAACGTTCGACGCCAAGCCCGTGGTGCAAACTGCGCGAGTAGCTCGCGGGCGCAGTCTGTATTCTGCGCATCAACACCACACGTTAATTGTGCAGAACGCGGTTGAATTTCGCCAGAAATGGGCCCTTCCACAGAAATCCAATCGACGATTAAATTGCGATCCTGGCCTTCGCCAAGAAAGAGATCATTGGTAAAATTAAGGCGAATATCCTGCCGTCCTTCTCCTAACTGCGCATCAATAACATAGGTTTTCAATGCATCAGCAGAAGCGCCAACATCAACCACACTTAATTCCCGCTCGCCAGCCATTACCCGCATTTTTGCATTTTCATCACCCGCGGCATCTTGCCCTGCACGAACGCTAAAGCGGTACAAACCCTCGGTGTCGGCCGTAAACGGAAAGGTAAAAACGCCAGGGACATTCATATTCCAAGCACCGTTCACCATACTGCCTCCCGAAGGGCTCAGCTGCTCGCCCTTGGCTTTGCGCAAACTGTATTTATTGAGCGGGCCTTCTATTTGAATCCAATCGTAAACAATATTTAAATCTTGCGCAGGCATGCCATCCATAGCCGGTACATAAACATCGTTATCGTAAAATAACGAAAGTTCGTGCGGGCCACCCGTAAGCTCTGTGCGTACGGTGTAAACACCCATATTGTCGACCGGTGCTGGTACAAAGGCCTCGCCACGGGATAAATTATCCACATTGAAAATTACATGCGGGTCCGGCCCAGGGCCTTCGCGCCCCGCCCTAATCCTAATTTCGTAAATACCCGATTCTTCGACCGAAAAGGGAACCAGCATATTGCCTAAAATTAGCTGCGCCCAGTAACCACCGGCTCTAAGGCTTCCTCGCGCAACGTGAATAACGGGGTCCGATTCTGCTTCAAAGTGGTGTAACTCACTCGCACTAAGTGCGCCCATCGCGTCGCGAATCAACACATCGGCGGCGGCTTCATAAGCTTCCATGCGGGCCGCATTCACTGACATTTGAGCACCGATGGTTGCGTAACCTTGCTTATTTTCGGTTTGTTCAGGAAAGGTATGCACAAACGTTTTTTGTGTATTGAAAAGGTCGCGTACGGTCGCGTCGTACTCGGCATCATTCAAACTGCGAATAACAACTGGCGCCACATGCACATCAAAATTATTCGGCTCTGAAGGAATCCCCAGCAAACCGCCAGCCCCAAAGCCGCCTTTCAGCGCGCCCAAATACGCAGTCACATTTTCCGCACAAGTTTCTTCACAGCGCCCTGGATTACCCATTGGCATAGTAGGGCCAATAATCGAGTGGCTAAGGTAGTCTGCGGTATAATTCTGAGTCAAAATTTCTTCAACTTTAACCTCCTGAATAACCGCGCCACCTTCAGCATTAGCACCATGGCACAAAGCACACTGGGCCTCATAAATCGCTTTACCCAGCGCAACAGGATCTAAGCTACTTGAACTGACACTCACTCCAGAGCTTATCGCGACATCCCCACTGCTACTGGCAGTCACTTGAGGAATACTAGATACAAAGCCTTCACTCAAAATGGACACGTCACTTGAAGCACTGCTGTTATCTTTAGCGACACATCCACCGAGTGTGGCCAACGCCGCGATAAGTAACCAAGGCCGACTATTGCGTGAAGCTTGTGGCAATAGCTGGCGAAAAGAAAAACGATATTCGGTCATGTTTACGCCTTTATCAGTTAAGGGGCTTTGATTCCCCTCCATTTAGTTATCCACGGGATTTGCGGGATAACGACAGGTTCAGGTCTAAGGGACGAGGCAATAATAGTTTGTCCAATTATCGGCTTTCTTATCGAGGCGCTTAAAGGGGCGCATGCCTTGGCATGTAACGCTTTGAGCAACGAAGGTAAGGATGTCGAGATCGAGCATTAGTGGATGAAATATTGTTTCCTCGTCCCTAACTACCCTATTCATTGTTAGCATTGTTATGCTTGGGCGCTAATATAGTGAAAGGCCTTTCTTGATTTATTTAAACACCAAAAAGTTATCGTTAACATCGGGTTTGCGACGAAATCAACTTACATACGGTGAGCAGCATCAGCATTGAATTTGTGTGATTCTAGTCACGTTTATTTTTGTTTTAGATCAACAATAAAAAGTCGAAAAGGTCACATTTTTGTGCATAACGATGGCATGCGTGAGCTCCCCAGCCACAGAGATAGCGGCTTAAAAAGAGGAATAGCGGTAAATGCATTAGGGACGAGGCAATAATAGTTTATCCAA
>NZ_CEXWTU010000043.1:0-26341 GCF_982758155.1 Marinagarivorans sp.
TTGCCACTAACGGCTATAGTCCGGGGGGCGCCCGCTTTCATTGGGGGCAGAGTCACTCTCCACTCACCCTTTTTATTAGTGATTGTCGACACTTTAATATCATCAACCGTCACATTGACGGGCTCACCCGGATCAGCCCAACCCCAGATATTGACGGGCATGTCCCGCTGTAAAACCATCCCCGAAGATACAAGCTTTGGTAAACGCACATCCGCATTAGCCGTGACCGCAACCAGTGATGGCAGCACACACAGGCAACACATCCAAAAGACCGATAATAACGACGCTTTACGGCTTGCACCTATCAATGCCGATGAAAATACGTTGATCATACAATTTTCTCCAAAATGAGCATCTGAAACTAATTTTTATTGTTTAATGCTTTGCAGTGGCCCTAAGTAACTGGGCTGTAACCCACCAGTATCAATAATAACTTTTTGAACACTTAGGCCGGGATCCAAACCATAGATACGAATTTTAGTAGGCCCTGCCTTTTTCACAAGGTGCTTGCTGACGCCTGCATTAATGGCATCTTTAACCATCTCTTCCCAAGCATGTCCCTTTTTAGCAACAGACTCAGTAACATCGATAATTTGCGGGGTTTCATCACCAATAGCAACGGCATAGCGTGCTCCCTTTTCTGGCTGAAAAGGTAACGAAGGGTTCAACAATAACTGAACCTCAACTTCGCCACTAGAGAAGAACGTTACTGGGTACTCTACGTAAGGCGCTTTAGAAGGCTTGGAAAAAGATTTATCTGAAGCCGGTAACAAAGTGATTGCACCATGGGTACGCCCTAAATGCGGCACTGCAACCCAGCTAATGCCACTACGTGATTTAGAGCCCGCGAAATTTTCAGCATCGATAGCAATATAGCCATCGGCCTCCAAAAAACCCTTGGCCTTCTTAATAGCTTTGTCACTAGGCTTTATGGCTTCGATAGTCACCGAAGCCCCCTGCCAACCCGTGCCTCTTATGGAAATTTTTGACGTGTGCTTCCCCTCAGGTAATACACTCCAATCAATACTTACATCAACCCGCTGCTCAATATCAACAGGCCCTTTTATCAGACTTAATTTAACCCAAGGCTCGCTCGCAACGGCTTTAAATTCAAAAGCCTTTGTTCCACGGTTATAAATGGTTAATGGGCGCTGCTGCTTACCAAAATAATCAAACGCTAAAACATAGCTACTCTTATGCGGCCAATGGCTACCCACGTCGCCAGGCCAGCCGCCGCCATAACCATCAACAGCAATACCCATTTCAGCATATTCACCGGGCTTATAATCATACGTCATTGGCATTTGATCACCTTCTGGGTTATTCCAATTGGTGTAACCAATATGCGGCTGACTCATAAAGTGATTCCACTTGCCGCCATTAAGCGCATGATACTCACGCTCTAGTGCCGCATCTTGCTCAAAATACTGTTTTGCGATCTGTGCAAAAGTCCCGGCATTTGCGCGACCTTGCTCGGCATAGAGTCGATTTTTAGCGACGGCAATGTGCAGCAGCGTAACCGTTGCACTAGCTTTAACCGGAAATAAGACCAACTGAAAATAAGCCTCCTTTTTAGCCTTCGGCAATTTTTTGTAAATGTCTTCCGCTTTTGCAATTTGCGCTTTCAACAATGCTTCAATGCGATCGGCTTCGCCGTAGTTTAATAAGCTATATGTTTCGGGATCCATAAGTTCTGGCTTTCGGCGACCATTATGCCGAGTGTATTCAGTGATTAACGCTGCAATATCAGCAGAGAATTCCTGACCAAAATCACGCTCAGCCCAGAGCCGCGTATAGTCGACCATTTTTTCGTGAGTCCATTCCTCTGGGTCCCACGCCATCCTTAAGAAAAATTCTGTTGGCACTTCCATAGGCTTAAGGTCGCCAACGTTTACCACCCAAATTTTATCCGCACCATATTTATAGGCCAGGTTCATCTGCTGCCATACCTTGGCAATCGGCATGGTATTTATCCAACGGTAAGATCTTGGTCCACCAACATAATCAAAGTGATAATAAACACCTGCGCCGCCACTGCGTGAACGCTCTTCAGGCGTAGGCAGCCGACGTATATTCCCCCAATTATCATCGGCCCATAAAAGGATGACATCATCGGGGACACGCATGCCTTTTTCGTAATAGGCCTGAACCTCTTTATACAGGCACCATACTTGAGGCACTTTATCGACATTTTCTTCACCAAAGACCTCAGCAAGAATTTTTCTTTGATCCTTAACAATCAGCTCCAGTAATTCAATATTTTCGCCCTCACTCATCGGGGTATCTTCTTGTCCGCGCATCCCCATGGTGTAAAGGCTTTCAAAAGGCTTGTTACGTTTAGCTCCATCCTGCCAGAATTCATACAGTTTTTCGGGGTTAGTCGCGTAATCCCACGCACCTTCGCCGTAGCGATTCCATTCTTTATCGGCACGCATCATGGGTTCGTGGTGTGAAGTTCCCATTACAATGCCGTATTCATGAGCAAGCGCTAAGTTTTTGGGATCGTCATCACCAAAAGCATTATTCCACATTGCCGGCCACAAATAATTGGCCCTAAGCCGCAGCAATAGCTCGAAAACTTTTCCATAAAATTCGTGATTGTAATTACCAAAGTTCTCTTGAACCCAATTTGTTAAGGCTGGCGCCTCATCATTAAGGAAAATACCGCGGTACTTAACTTTTGGGATTTCCTGTCGATTAATACCCGTTTTAACATATAAGGCATCACGGGGCTCAATAGGTACATCCGCCCAGTAATACCAGGGTGATACGCCCATATTTTCGGAGATGTCATAAATACCGAACATAGTTCCGCGCTTATTCGCTCCCACTACCACAAGTGCGCTATCGACACCCACAAAAGGATTCGCGACCTGCTGTATTAGATAACCATCCCACTGATCACGAACACCGCTCACATCAATCAGCTTTCGGCTAACCAGATCATCAATAAACCGGTTTTGGCCTAGCGTACCAAACAACAATAGACTTTTTGCTTGCTTAGGTACTTCTGTTTTTACTATGCCGGCGGTACCCAGTACTTTCTGTAAATCCGAAGAAAATACATTGGCTGCACGTAGCACACCTTTTTCATCCGCGGCATCAACAACAATAGGAACGCCAGATTCTTTATTGGTTAATAGCTGGTAGCCCGCAGAAGGCTTAAAGCCGATATAGTGTTCACCACCCAGTGACCAAGCGAATGAAGACATCAACATCAACATCGCAACCAATGTTGGCTGGAATACTGTCCATATTGCACACAAGTGATTAGAGTTTTTTTTACGCAAGGGACCCTCCTAAAGTTTGACTCATTAAATGATGTGCTTCGATAACGCGCAAATACTAGCATCAAAGCCGTGCGTTACACTCTTTTAAAGCAAAGTAAAGCCACAATGAAAAGAACGGACGATACGAGGGGGTATTTTTAGCACACCCTAAGGTTATAAATGGCAAGTACGTTCACTATCTACAATTTAAATTCACCGATTAAATCACTCAGTTCAGCGCTCAAACTGAGTAGTTCTTGCTCTGATTTTCGTGCTTTTTCAAACTGTTTATAGGTTGACTCAGTAGCATCAACAATATTTTGTACCGAGCGATTAATCGATTTAGACACCAAGCTTTGCTCTTCCGCAGCGCTTGCCGTTTGGTTAATCATCAACGCGATATTGTTCATTTCAGCAACAACTGAAGCCAGCGATTCAGCGCCCTGTAGCGCACTTTCAGAAGCCTGCGCAGTCACTTCTCGCCCGGTATTCATGGCGCTCACGGCACTGACCCCGCCAGCAGTTAAAGACTCGACCATACCGCGAATTTCCTCTGTCGAATTTTGAGTTCGCGCCGCTAACGTTCTCACTTCATCAGCCACCACAGCAAAACCCCGACCTTGCTCCCCCGCACGCGCCGACTCAATGGCAGCATTTAACGCCAGTAAGTTTGTTTGTTCCGCTATACCGCGAATGACTTCAGAAACCTTAGATATTGTTTGGCTATTATTGGCCAGGTTTTGAATAATTTCTGACGTGGCCTCAAATTCAGAGGATACGTGCTGAACCAGTTTTGACGTTTGTACAACCACATCTTTACCAACATTGGCAGCCGTTTCAGCTTGGTCAACATAAGATGCTGACTGTTCAGCATTTTTCGCGATATTGATTGAAGCTGACAGCATTTCATCCATTGCTGACACAACAGAGGCTGACTCTCTACGCTGCGCTTCTATAGCCTTAACACTTTCGGAAAATGAACTTTTCAATTGATCCGTTGTGTCATTGAGTTGCCCAGTAGAACTTCGAACCTTCAGTAAAAGGCCACGAATTTTCTGTGTAAAATCATTAAAATGATCAGCCAATAAAGATAGCTCATCATTTCCCGCAACGGGGAGCGCCTTGGTCAAATCGCCCTTCCCTGAAGCAATCGCCTTTAATGCCTCTACAACCTCATCAATCGGGCGCTTAATGGAAAGGCTGATCAAATAAGCCAAACCGCCAACAAAGATGACAATAACAGAGCCAATAGATAATAATATTTTGGCGAAGCGCCAAAATATTAAGGTGACATCATCCAAGTAAACACCCGACCCAACAACCCATCCCCACGGAGAGAAACCTTTGACATACGATATTTTATCAACAGGCTTGTCGGAACCAGGGAATGGCCACATGTAATCAACAGAGCCCTCGCCATCCAGCTTAACCACGTCGACCATCGCCACAAAAAGCGCCTTGCCATTAGGATCTTTGAAGCCGCTAATATCTTGCCCATTTAATTGCGGTTTTGTGGGGTGCGTTATCATATTGGGATGCATATCATTGACCCAAAAATAATTATCTCCGTCATAACGCAACTTGTTGATATCAACAATAGCTTCGGCCTTCGCCGCCTCTTCATCAACAAGCCCCAGTTCATATTGTTTCTAGTGTTTTTCTAGAACAGAATAAGCTGCATCAACCAGCATACGGGTATTATCGGTTTTACTTTTAATAAGCGCCTGTTTCAACTGCCATAGCGAGACGCCGAGCGAAACACCAAGACCAATAACAATCACTAATAGTTGAATAGCAAGACGCCGGCTAATCGATATTCTTCGCAGCAACATTATAAAAACACCCGTTTTATATTTGCATTTTGCATATGTGGGCCGATAATCAGCGGACACGCAAATCATTAACCCGAAGTATAGGCAATAAAGACATATTGGGAGGATGTAACTGAGAAAAATGATTTATGCGGCGAACTAAGGGGCGAGGCAATAATAGATTGTCCGATTAGGCGCAGTGCTCTGCTTTCTCATCGAGGCACTTAAAGGGGCGCAGCCTGGGCCTATACGGATATAGGTCATTAGGGTAACGCATCGGGGCAGGAGCCCCTTATTAGACTTTGCAGGAGCATTATGTCGTGGAGCAGTTACCGAGGCATGTAACACTTTGAGTGACGAAGATGAGGAAGTAGAGAGTAAGCATTAGTGGATAAAGTATAATTGCCTCACCCCTAACAACAGGGCAATCGCTCTATGTATTTCCTGCTGTTATTACTGGTTAAGGTGCTCTCTATAAGGGCTGCAGAGCATTGAGTTCAAAAAGTATTCAATTCCTGTTATTCGGCCCCTTTTCGTTTAGCCCCTTTGTTTTATAGGCGATTTTCACAACGTCGGCGATAAAGCCAATAAAACACTAGAACTTGCTGCGATCATAGAGCGATAGCCCTGCCCCTAACAGCCTATTAGTCTGCAATATGGATCAAATGCAAACCTTTCGACTTCGCTTTAGGGCTAAGCTTAGTTTCGCATTGCGCCTCTAGCGCAACTGAGATATCCGTCAATGATATGCGCTCTTTATCAAGTGCGAGCAAAGCCCCTGCTATGTAGCGAACCATATGCTTTAAAAAACCATCACCCACTATCTTCAAATAAAACAGGTTGCTGGCTAATGGTAAGAAATTAGCCGGTAATATCTCGCAGTGAAAAACCTCTCTAATGGTTGATGATATTTCTTTATCGCGACCGCTGAAGTTCTTGAAATCATGTTTACCGACAAATAACTTGCAGGCTTCACGCATTAAAGCGGGATCGAAGGCATTAGAAGGTTTAGGGTAATGGATTGCAATATCAGACATCACAGCATTATCAATCGATGAAACCGAGAAATAGTAATGATATTCCTTACTCGAATTATTCCTGTTCGGCTGATAAGCCTTTGAAGAACACTCACAACTCAGAATTCGAATATCCGTTGGCAGTAATGAATTCAGCCCCAGCAATAGGTGATCGGCACTAATCGCGATAGGTAGCGCAATTTTAGCAACCTGTCCCTGAGCGTGCACACCGCCATCCGTTCGGCTGGCACACGATACCGTACACGCCTGATGCTTTGTAATTGCACCTAGCGCATTACGCAGGGTGCCCTCGATTGTCGGCTTTTCTTCGTTACGTGTATTCGTACTTTGGGCCTGCCAGCCAAAGTAGCGCGTCCCTTTGTAGGCGATTGTCACTCGGAAATAGTACATATTACAGCCCTACTTGATGTGGAAGCCTTAGAGAGCGGCTAAGTGAAACTCGCTGGTTGGGTTTTAGTTGACCAGAACAAACAAGGTATACTCGCGTTACACTATACCCACCTTTTGTAGACGCGCCGCTAATTGACTGTGACTAAACCTAAAACCATCGCCGATAAAAGACCGCAACACCGAAACAAAGGCTTGCACCCTCGTAATATTCACCGTCAGGGGTATGATTTTAAAGCTCTCACTCAAGCTTGCCCAAGCCTTGCGCCTTATATTACAAGCAACGAATATGGCAACACATCTATCAACTTTGCCAACCCTGCTGCTGTAAAAGCGCTAAACCGCGCGTTACTCCAAAAATATTACACCATAAAGGCATGGGATATTCCCGATGCTTTTTTATGCCCACCGATTCCTGGCCGTGTCGATTACTTACACTACGCTGCCGACCTACTCAAAGTATCCAGCACCAGTGCCTCGTCACAAAAAAGCCGGATTAGATTACTGGATATAGGCACTGGTGCTAACGGTATTTATGCCCTACTGGCGTGTAAAGTTTATGGCTGGGACTGCGCAGCCAGCGATATTGATCCTCTGGCATTACAGAATTTTACCGCCATTATCGACAGCAATTCCGAATTAAAAGACCGTATCGAGTTGCGTTTTCAGCCCGAGAAATCACGTATTTTTGAGGGAATTATTCGCGCCGATGAAAAGTTCGACATTACCGTTTGTAATCCACCCTTTCACGCATCACTAAAAGATGCACTGAAAGGCAACGAAAAGAAACGCAGTAACCTTGCCGCAAATAACCCTAGCCACCATAAAGCTTCAGCCGCATTACCCGCCTTAAATTTTGGCGGCCAAAACGCAGAACTTTGGTGCAAAGGTGGTGAACAAAAGTTTTTGCGCACCATGATTAAAGAAAGCCGTACATATTCTGCACAATGCACTTGGTTTACGACGTTAGTCTCCAAAGGCGATAACCTTCCGCCCGCCAAAAAATTACTGCGCAAACTCGAAGCCGCAACCATAAAAGAAATCGAAATGAAACAAGGCCATAAAACGACACGCATTTTGGCTTGGAGCTATCAGTCACAATAACGCCCTTCAATATAAAATTTTTAAAGTGAAGCCCTCATGAAACACTACGCAGGCATTGACCTAGGCGGCACAAAAACAGAAGTGATTATTCTCGATGAGAATAGCCAAGAATTATATCGAAAGCGCAAGCCAACACCGCAACATGACTATTGCGCGACCCTCCGTACAATTACAGAACTCGTTCTTGAGGCTGAAACACAGTTAACACTCTCGCACTTACCTGTTGGCATAGGCATACCCGGCACCATTAGCCGAAAAACCGGGCATGTTAAAAATGCGAATTCTATATGGTTAAACGGCCAACCCATGCGCTCCGATATGGAAGCGCTGTTAAAACGGCCAGTCAAAATCATGAATGACGCAAACTGCCTTGCGGTCTCGGAAGCGGTTGATGGCGCAGGAGCCGGCTACGAATTAGTATTTGCCGCTATTTTAGGCACAGGCTGCGGCGCCGGCATCAGCTTTCAACAACAAGCTTTTATTGGTCCAAACGGCCTTGCCGGTGAGTGGGGCCACATCATTCACCCCACAGCAAGTGACGCAACCCGAAAGGCCCGCCCCTGCTATTGCGGTAATGCGGGCTGCATAGAAACGTTTATTAGCGGCACAGGTTTACAAACGAGCTACACCCAAGCAACCGGTAATCACGCTAGCGTACAGGAGATTGTACAAAGGGCTGAAGCCGGTGAAAGGAACGCTCAAGCAAGCTTACAGGAATATCAACAGCAGCTCGTATCGGCACTTGCCATGGTCGTTAATCTATTAGACCCCGATATCATCGTACTCGGGGGCGGGGTCTCTAACCTGCCAAGTCTTTACCCGTTTATTAACGAAAATCTTGCTCAGATGGTATTTGGTAAAGAGTGCGACACGCAAGTTGTGCAGTCGCAACATGGTGACTCAAGCGGCGTGCGCGGCGCCGCTTGGTTGAATTTAAAATAACGCGTTATGACAAACATTTAAATTTAATTAATTTTCACCTTTCAAATAAAGCAATGGAATTTCCACCGTATCGACGCCATTGCTCAGCCATAAAGTCGCATCGCTAATTGTAGCGGTTAATTCCATGGTTAAGTCTACCAGTGCCGTTAGCGCTTCAATGACACCTTCGCCAGCATCCATTACTTTTAAGCGTTTAAAGCGTGGTGTTTTATCTGCTAAGCCCTGCCACCAAGGCGTGGTATTCCTGCCATATGCTACTACAACAACTTCGCTGGCTTGACCACATGCTTTAGCGATACGCTTTTCTTCAGGCCAACCTAAATCAATCCAGCGCTCAATTAAACCCGTATCATCTTTTTGCCAAAGATCTGGCTCATCGGTTGCGCAAAGGCCACGGGTAAAACTGAGTTTTTCATCAGCAAAAATAGCAAATGCCGCCAAACGTAAACACATCCGGCCTTCCGTTTCAGAGGGATGGCAGGCAACTTTGAAATCGTAGGTATTGTAATGGTGGCGATCCATATCGCTCACAGACAAGCTCACTTTGTAGACTTTAGACTTAAGGGCCATAAATGCTCTTTAATAGTTTGAGGGTTAGGGGCGAGGAATCGATACATCAACAAGATTGTATATCGCTTGATGATACATCGGCGCCAATGTTTGCCAACTAAATTGTGAAATATCCGGTGTCTTTAAGGTACACGGATTCTGACCATAGCCTTTAATAGCATTGACAGCACTTTGTGTTTCGCACTCATAATTTTCCAGCGCAAAAAAATCGGGATAAGCAACACGACTCGGCAATAAAGGCGCGCAGCCCGCGGCTACGGCATCCAACACTGCCAAACCTTGGAAATCATGCAAGGCTGTAGAAAGGGCTATATCACTTTGCGCCAAAACCGTTTGATACTTTTCAGTCGGTAAAAAACCCCACTCGCCGAGCCACCCAGCCTTCGCCAGTAACTTTTTTAACTCGGCAAAAACGGCGGGCTCCTGCCTAAACTGTTGCCCTACAATATGGAAGCACAGTGATAGCTCAGGCGCTTGCGCAACAAGCTGCTGCACTATTGCAAATAAACGTTCTGGGCCTTTATCGTATTCCCAGCGGTGATTCCACAACAGTGTAAGCGGCCGCGGTTTCACTTTCGCAGTCGGCAATGTAAAGCAACTCGATTCTAACGGCACTGGAATAACCGACGATTTACTATCAAGCAATGCAAGTACATTATTCGGGACTTCATCCGGCAGTTTCTTTAATAATGCTGCCACACCTGATAAAAAAGTCTTTTTATTATGCTCACTATTGAATACCACTTTCTGAGCCGAAAGTGCGCTGTACAAGGTTACCATTTGAGGTTCGATACTACGGACAGCCCCGCCTGCAACACGATTAACCGGGTAAGAAAATTGATTCTCGTGAAAATAGACCAGCGTCGGTACGGTTGCCAGTTCCGGCACAAGGCCTTTAAGTGTTGCCAAATCCACCATTGAGGTCGCTACAATAGCATCCCACTTTTTTGCCAGTAATTCGTCCCTGTGCGCCAATGCCCACGACATTGCATTGCCTCGTATTCGCCAACTGAAAAAGCGAGGCGGCAAAGCCATTACCGTGAAAGAAAAAGAAAGGTGTTTGACTAAGCCTTGATGCCATCGCCGATGGCTTTCAGCATCGTATGCCGACAATATTAGGACTTTCAATTACCCTAACGATCCTTCATCAAACGCTTTACCTGCGAGTAAATGCAGGTGCAAATGAAACACAGTTTGCCCGGCACCGGCACCATTATTAACGATTAATCGAAAAGCTTCTTCAACGCCTAACTGCCTTGCAATATTACCTGCCGCCAACATTAAATGGCCCAGCAACGCTTGGTGCTCTGCACCCGCATCGGCCAACTTAGCAATAGCTTTTTTGGGGATGATTAAAACGTGAGTGGGAGCTTGCGGAGAAATATCGTTAATAGCAATGCAGTGTTCATCTTCGTAAACACGCGGCGCTGGAATTTCGCCAGCGATAATTCTGCCAAAAATAGTTACTGTCATAATGGAGCCTTATTTATTTTGCCAAGTTTCTTTTTCGGCTAAGGTTATTTCGCGGGCCTCACCTTCGAGCATTACAGGAATATCATCGCGCACAGGGTAAGCTAAACCAGCGGAAAGACTAACTAGCTCGTTATTGGGCGCATCCCAAATTAAAGCCCTTTTGGTTACTGGACAAACAAGAATACTGAGAAGTTTTTTATCAAGCATGTTAAATCTCTACAATAAATTAGTAATATAGGTTTTTAAGGCAATTCGGGTTTTGAATCTTTAGGAAATAATAATTGTGGATCTAGGCGTTCATGAAACCAATTCATTCGCCAATCGAGATGCGGGCCAGTAGCGCGACCACTCGAACCTATGCGCGCAATCAAATCACCTTGTTTCACATAATCGCCAACAGCAACTTCCAATTGACTTAAATGAATAAAAGTAGAAGAAATACCGTGACCGTGATCGACAATGAGAGTGCCACCAGAATAATACAGATCGTTATTGGCAAATGTCACAACCCCTGCCCCAGGCGCCATTACCTCGGCACCCGTTGGACCGGCAATATCAATACCGTAATGAGGGCTTTTAGGCGTCCCGTTGTAAAAACGTTGACTGCCGTACACACCTGTAACGGGGCCTTTCGCTGGCCAGATAAAGCGAGGCATGTAATCAGTACGATCATCATTGCGCTTTCGTGCCAATTTAACCGAAGCCGCTTCTTTTTGTATACGCTCTGTAAATGATTTGGGCGGCGTTACGTGCTTTTGCTTTACGCCTTCTATGCGCTGGATATTGTAATCACGTTGTAGTACATCAAAAAGCAGCGTTTCTTTGCCTTCAGCCGTTTGAACGGTAACAGCAACGCTGGCCGGTGCATCTCGCCCTAAACCCAACGCAAACTCGCCTTTGGAGCTCTGTTTAAGCTCACGCTCTTGATAAAAGATACGCTCGCCCGGCTTGGCCTGCCCAATAATGAGTGCGCCCTGCGTCCAGTTGCCGGCAAAGGTTGCCGCATAAATATTTGGTGCGAACAACAACGCACCCACTAGGCGTAGTAGATTTTGAATTTTCATCGGCATAAGCCCTCCTGGCCGCTAGTCTAGCGGTTAGCTCAGTAAAGTGAAAGATTCTGGACAGTCTTGTGTCGCGGTCGCATTCAAGCTTAAATGTCGCACCCAACCCAAAGAGCATAACCCACCATGATTGAAGCCGTATTTTTTGACCTCGATGGCACGCTAATGGATACCAGCAAAGACCTTGGCGGCGCGCTAAATGCGGTAAGGCGCAGTGAGGGCTTAAAACCATTTGCCGATGAGGTGACTAGGGCTGAGGTTTCCAATGGCGCTAACGCGTTAATTCGACTGGGGTTTGGGGAGAATTTAAGCCATGATGCGCATCAAGGCTACCGCCAAGCCTTGCTTGATCACTACCTAGCGAACATTGCCGAACACACCTTCGCCTTCAAAGGCATTGAGGGGCTAATACAAAAACTGACCGATGCTGGCATTCCGTGGGGTATTGTGACCAACAAACCAGCGCTTTACACTCAAGCCTTAATGGCTCAGTTTACCTTCGCCAGCCCACCGGTAGCGACCATATGCCCAGACGAGCTTAACGCCGCCAAACCCGACCCAGAAGGCTTGCTGCTTGCCTGTACTCAAACCAACTGTAAGCCCGAGCACTGCATTTATGTGGGCGATCATCTACGTGATATTGATGCGGGTAAAAACGCGGGAATGGCAACCATTGCCGTGGGCTATGGCTTTACGCCAACAGAAACCTGCCACCAACACTGGGGTGCAGATTATAATGTGGACTGCGCCACTGAAATTTGGCCTATCATTCAAACTCTGCATAAAATATAGCGTTAGCCTGTAGCGGCAGACCTTCGCAAATTTGCACTGCGCTTATGTAGCACCCAATAACAAAAGTGACTTGTTCTATGACTTATCAAAATGACTTCCTTGCCTTCAAGCCCACAGAAAACCTATTAAAAGGCCGTGTAATTGTTATCACTGGTGCCGGTGATGGCATAGGCAAAGCCATTGCGATCGCGTGTGCCGAAGCCGGCGCCACCGTTGTACTCCTTGGCCGCACCATATTTCCCATTAATTTTGAAAGCGCGACAAAACAAGATTTTCAACAACTAAAAGATGCGCTCACCGAAGAATTCGGCCTGCTTGACGGCTTGCTTCATAACGCAGCCGTTTTAGGGACCAACGCACCCGCCGAACAATACAGCGCAAGCGATTGGCAAACGATAATGCAGGTTAACGTAACAGCGCCCTTTATGCTGACGCAGAGCTTGTTACCTTTATTGAAAAAATCGAAGGATGCCAGCGTTGTATTTACCGGCTCGGGCGTGGGGTATCGTGGGCGTGCCTATTGGGGTGCTTACGCGGCCAGTAAAGCCGCCGCAGAGAATGTAATGCAAACGCTGGCCGATGAATACAGCGAACATGCAGACCTTCGCTTTAACTCTATTAACCCAGGTGCGACACGCACCCAAATGCGCGCGAAAGCCTACCCTGCAGAAAGCCCAGACGCAGTAATGGCGCCCAGCGAGCATGCCAACCGCTACCTTTACCTACTTGGCCCAGCAAGCCGCGGCATCAGTGGCGAGCAGTTTCAAGCCCAACCTTAACCTCTCAGGTTAAATTTCTTGCTCTAAGCGCGAGAGCTTGGCCTGGTAAAGCTCTCGCCCCTCTTCTTTGAAAGTATTTTCCATCGCTTTTATCAGCATTCGCTTAGCGCCTTTTAATTCGCCTTTTTGGTATTTCACTTTTGCCAAGCCGAAATAGCCATAATCTAAATAAGGCGCAGCATCAATAGACTTTTGATAAAACACTTCAGCTTCTTGATATTCACCATTATTGTAGGCAAAATTTGCGGCATCCAGCCAACCAAAAGGACTTGGGTCGTCATACTCAGCCATTTGTTGCGTTACAGCTTTTACCTCCCCCTTACGACCCTGCGCGCTTAATAATAAGCGATAGTTTTTGAGTAACGTTAGCTTGTCATCCGTTACCGCCAAACCGTAAGCGTAAACCTCTTCGGCTTTGGCATCATCACCTATTCGACGAAAGATAACAGCCATGCTATTAATATTAGCCGCATCTTCTGGCTCGTACTCCAACGCTTTGCGCGTATACCAATAAGCCTCCTGAAACTTTTCCGAAGCCATAAATTCAACCGCGCGATTACCATAATAGAGAGCTAAAAATTTAGCGCGACTAATATTGCCAATAAAACGTGTTTTATCATCCGGTAAATAATCGACTATTAAGCTTGAGCGCCCTAAATAGAGATTGCTCGAAGCGCCGAGTCGTTCATAGAGCTTAGAGCGCACATGAACACCTTTCACAACCACATCACTTTCTTTGTAAAATACAGGGGATGAATCGACCAACTGGTATCGAATGTCCACCTCATTGACTGCACTGGCCAATGCGGTTGTAAGAACGGCGAGGCTCATGCAGTTACCTTTCTGTCCAGCTAAGGTTTCTGTCGCGGTATAGGTTTTAGATTCGTAATTAAAGTCTCGCGTTTCCCGCTCTAAATAATCGAATACCCGCTCGTAACCGGGAGAATTGCGGCGCAGAAAGTGATTATAGAAGTCGAGGAAATCGTGGCGCTGCGCATCGCTTAATGTAAATAGAGTCTCTTCGCCCTCAATCGATACCGGCGAACCGAAATACTGAGGAGCAGAATAATCAATGCTAGGTGTAACTACCGGAGCAATCTCGGCTATTGGAACATTTTGCGCACAACCACACGCAAAACTCACTCCCAATAGTAATAGAATATCGACAAAACGGCCTGAAGGGGAAAAGCCCATAGTCACCTCATTTACAGGAATATATTATTCACTGTACATCAAGATGAGAGCTCTAGCCGGCAACAAAAGGATATAAGCGACAGCACAATTGAGAATTGCGACCTTTTTGCATATTAATACAGCCCCGAGGAAGGGACTGTATCGCTTAAAATCAACATCAACGCTAAGCGGGAGTACGCCGGTGCTTTGCGCACGCGCTGGCTGCTTCGCCCACCAGCTCTGGACCTCGGTAGATAAAACCACTGTAAAGCTGCACTAAGCTAGCGCCAGCAGCCAGCTTTTCTGCCGCATCATCACCCGACAAAATACCGCCAACACCAATAATAGGCATTTTATCAGCCAGTGTTTCAGCTAATACTTCAATTGCATGTGTCGATTTATCCCGAACTGGTAACCCGCTTAAACCACCGGCCTCTTCAGCAAAAAGTGAAAGCTCTACACCTTCTCGACTGATCGTAGTATTGGTTGCAATAACGCCATCAATGCCTTGCGCCAAAAAGGTCTCAGCCGTAGCTTTTAGCTCTTCATCGGTCATATCGGGGGCAATTTTAACAACAATAGGCACGTATTTATCATATTCGGCCGCCAACAATTTTTGCCGCTTTTTTATACCCGCCAACAATACATTCAGCGATTCGCCAAATTGTAAATTACGCAGTCCAGGCGTATTCGGCGACGAAATATTCACAGTGACATAATCCGCATGAGGATAAACAGCATCGAGACAAATCAAATAATCATCGAGTGCGTTTTCATCGGGCGTTAATTTGTTTTTCCCAATATTAATACCCAATACCCCCGTAAAACGACGGGTTTGTTTAACCTGGTTAACAAGATGCTCAACACCCTTATTGTTAAACCCCATGCGGTTAATAACCCCCTGTTCTTCTTCAAGACGAAACAAGCGCGGCTTAGGGTTCCCAGTTTGAGCCTTTGGCGTAACCGTACCAATTTCGACAAAACCAAAACCCAAGGCGCCCAAGGCATTAAAGTAATCGCCGTTTTTATCAAGCCCTGCCGCCAAGCCTACAGCATTGGGAAACTTCAACCCCAACACTTCAACAGGATCGCTCACAGCCTCAGATGAAAAAAGAGACAGCAGCTTTAATCGCTCTAGCGCACCCATCCAATCCAACGATAGTTCGTGACTGACTTCGGGATCTAATTTAAACAACAACGGGCGAATATACTTATACATAAAGAGCTGCCATCACAGGTGGACATTTAAATTTATTGGAATGGAGAAAAATAAAAGCAAAAAAAAGCGCGCCTTAGCGCGCTTTAAACTTTTAATCTTAAATAGCTGGTTTTCCAACTTCAACAATTTTCATTGCATTGGTGCCACCGACATTTTGACGGGTATCACCTTGTGAAATAATAACCAAATCACCATCAGCAACAACACCACGTGTACGTAGTTCGTTAATAGCGCGATCGTTAGCTTCGTTAAACGGAATGTCGTGAAGCGGGAAAGGCACAGGATAAACACCGCGATAAAGCGCTGCTTTTTGCAATGTTTTAGCATGTGTTGATAGCGCAAAGATCGGTAAGCGCGCGCCAAAACGGCTCATCAAGAAAGGTGTAGAACCAGACTCAGTCATGCTAATAATTGCCGCAACGCCAGGCATATGATTAGCCGTAAACATAGCCGCTTGTGCAATGGCTTGATCAATAGCCATTGTTTCGGGCATGTCGCGTACAGCGTCTTGGGTTGCATGAGGATGACCTTCAGCCCCCAAAATAACACGCACCATCGCCTCAACAGTTTCTACAGGAAATTGACCAGCTGCAGTTTCAGCTGACAACATAACCGCATCAGTACCATCGAGCACAGCATTGGCAACATCGAACACTTCTGCGCGTGTTGGCAAAGAACTGTTGATCATTGATTCCATCATTTGCGTTGCCGTAATAACAGCGCGATTTAAAGCACGTGAACGCGCAATAATATGTTTTTGAACACCGATCAGTGCAGCATCACCAATTTCAACACCAAGGTCTCCGCGGGCAACCATAACCGCATCAGAGGCTAATATAATGCCATCCAATACAGCATCATCTTCAACCGCTTCGGCACGCTCTACCTTTGAAACCAAAGCAATATCGCCGCCGGCTTCTTGAACCAACGAACGCGTTAGGTTCATATCTTCAGCGCTACGCGGAAACGAAACCGCCAAGTAGTCAACATCAATGGCAACAGCCGTTTTAATGTCAGCACGATCTTTTTCAGTGAGTGCCGGAGCCGTTAAGCCGCCGCCCTGACGATTAATCCCTTTATTATTCGACAAACCGCCAGCAACAGTGGTTGTACAAAAAACTTTATTACCTTCGATAGAGTCAACGCGCAATACAACACGGCCATCATCCAATAATAATAAGTCTTCTGGGTTAACGTCATTAGGTAATTCTTTGTAATCAATACCCACTTGATGCTGATTACCCGCATCGCGCTCAAGGTCGGCATCCAATAAAAACTTATCGCCCAATTTCAATTCAATAGGACCATCAGCAAAACGTGCGATACGGATTTTAGGGCCTTGAAGGTCACCTAATACTGCGACGTGACGACCATGCTTAGCAGCGTATTCACGTGTCATATCACAACGTTTTTTGTGGTCTTCAGGGCTACCGTGAGAGAAGTTAAGACGTACAACGTTCACCCCCGCCAATATGAGCTTTTCTAATACACCGGGCTCATCGGTGGCTGGACCAAGGGTGCTAACAATTTTTGTACGTCTTAACATAAGTGGGGCTCCGAAATGATTGAACTTGTCTAAACGGCGCGCAGTTTATCACTTTGCACACCGAAATTATAAAAAACCTGCCGAAAGGTAGGGCTTTACTTAAAATATTGGCGACCTTAGCCGCCATTCATTCCGCTCACGATAGAGATCATTACGCCAGCAGCAACTGCTGAACCAATGACTCCGGCCACATTAGGGCCCATCGCGTGCATTAATAAGAAGTTCTGACCGTTAGCCTCTAAACCAACCTTGTTAGAGACGCGGGCCGCCATTGGAACGGCAGATACACCCGCAGAACCAATTAGCGGATTAATTTTTTGCTTACTGAGCATATTCATCAGTTTGGCCATCAAAACGCCGCAGCCAGTACCAATACCAAAAGCTACGATGCCTAACAACAAGATACCGAGTGTTTTTGGATCCAGGAATTTATCCGCTTCTAATTTAGAGCCAACAGATAAACCCAAAAAGATAGTCACGATATTAATGAGCGCATTCTGGGCGGTATCGCTTAAACGATCGACCACACCACACTCACGCATTAAGTTTCCTAAACAGAACATTCCTAACAATGGGGCAGCTGAAGGCAAAATTAATGCCACAAGAACAAGCAACACAAGTGGGAAGAAGATTTTTTCGCGTTTGGTGACGGGTCGCAATTGCGTCATCACAATTTTGCGCTCTTCTTTTGTCGTAAGCAGCTTCATGATCGGGGGTTGAATAAGAGGAACCAACGCCATATAAGAATAGGCCGCTACGGCAATCGCACCTAACAAGTCTGGCGCCAATTTGCTGGCCACATAAATTGCTGTGGGGCCATCAGCGCCGCCGATAATACCAATCGCTGCGGCATCGGCAATACTAAAGTCCATCAGGCCTAGCGCACTTAGAGAGACCGCACCAATAACCGTAGCAAAAATACCAAATTGCGCTGCAGCGCCCAAAAATAGGGTTTTTGGGTTGGCCAGCAATGGGCCAAAGTCGGTCATCGCGCCAACACCCATAAAGATCAATAACGGAGCAACACCACTGGCAATAGCAACCTTGTAAAAGCTATACAACATGCCATCGTGGAAATCTGCCGCTCCCGCCAACTCTCCGGCCGCATGATAGGTACTGTAATCCGAGGCGCCATATATCTTCATCAATTCCTTAGCGCTGGAACTGATATCCGCACCAAGAAGGCGCGCCATATCAGCCAAAAAGCCAGGATCGCCCGCTAACATTGCATTTTCTGCCGCACTAAAAGCCAAGCCGGCACCAGGAATATTGGCCAACAAGCCACCAAAACCAATGGGTACAAGCAATAAAGGCTCAAACCCTTTTCTGATAGCAAGGAAAAGCAAGCCCGAACAAATTAGCATCATACCGGCCTGACCATAAGTCATTTGGTAAATGCCGGATTCGAACCATAAACCTAATAAATTCTCCATCGTATTAACCTCAGGCGATGGTGATTAAAGTGTCGCCAACGGTAACGACGTTACCCTCGCGCACGCTAACTTCACCGACCACACCGGCCGCTGGAGCACTGACTTCTGTTTCCATTTTCATGGCCTCAAGAATTATTACAGGCTCACCCTCTTTCACCTGCTGGCCAGGTGAAACCAATACGCGAATAATATTGCCGGCCAGAGGGGCTTTTACTGGCAGCGCTGGACCACCTGCGCTGGCGGCAGCAGCCGGCGTACCGGCGCCCGCAATAGGAACAACGCCGGTTAGATCACCGCCATTATTTACTGTAACCGTATAGCTTTGACCTTCAACATCAACGGTATAAACCGCTTCACCGCCATCGGTGGTTACCGCTGCACTTTCGTTACCCGTTGGCACTGGCTCGAAGGCACTGGGGTTGTTTCTGTTCTCAAGAAACTTAAGTCCAACCTGATTAAATAACGCATAAGTCAGCACATCATCAATTTCGTTATCGCCCGCTGCCAACGTAATATTACGTTTTTTCGCTTCGCCCTTGAGCGCCGCGGCAAGCTTTTCGAGCTCGGGCTCAATTAAGTCTGCAGGGCGACAAGTGATGGGCTCTTTGCCATCCAATACTTGTGCTTGTAATTCAGCATTCATTGGGGCTGGCGTAGCGCCGTATTCACCGCGCAAAACGCCTTGTGTTTCTTTCGAAATGCTCGCGTAACGCTTGCCACTTAAAACATTGATAACCGCCTGAGTTCCCACAATTTGTGACGTTGGCGTGACTAACGGCAAGAATCCTAGATCCTCACGCACACGGGGGATTTCCTCTAGCACCTCATCTAAACGATCGGCTGCACCCTGCTCTTTTAGCTGCGCTTCCATATTGGTGAGCATGCCGCCAGGGACCTGAGCCGTAAGAATACGAACATCGACACCTCTTAGCGCGCCTTCGAATTTGCTGTATTTTTTACGCACATCGCGAAAATACAACGCAATATCCTGCAGCAAGGCAAGGTCTAAACCGGTATCTCTTTCTGTGCCCTCTAAAGTGGCAACTAGCGTCTCGGTGGCGCTGTGGCCGTAAGTCATAGACATCGAGGAGATTGCAGTATCTACGTTATCAATGCCAGCCTCGACACACTTAAGGATAGTAGCGTGCGCCAAACCGGTGGTGGCATGGCAGTGTAAGTGAATGGGGATATCGCAGGACTCTTTTAAGCGCTTAACAAGCTCGTAGCCTTCATAAGGTTTAAGCAGACCGGCCATATCTTTAATCGCAACCGAGTCGGCCCCCATGTCTTCGATTTTCTTACCTTGCTCAACCCACAAGTCCATGGTGTGAACAGGGCTTAAGGTATAGGAGATGGTTCCCTGCGCGTGCTTACCCGTTTCTTTTACGGCTTTAAGCGCAGTCTCGATGTTGCGCATATCGTTCATAGCATCAAAAACACGGAAAACATCTACGCCATTGTGAGCGGCGCGCTCGACAAACTTATAAACAACATCGTCGGCGTAATGGCGGTAGCCTAAAATGTTCTGGCCACGAAAAAGCATTTGCTGCGGTGTATTGGGCATTGCTTTTTTGAGTTCACGGATACGATCCCAAGGGTCTTCCCCTAAATAACGAATGCAGCTATCAAACGTTGCGCCGCCCCACGTCTCTAAAGACCAAAAGCCGACTTTATCGAGTTTCGCTGCAATCGGCAGCATGTCATCAATACGCATTCGGGTAGCAAATAGCGACTGGTGGGCATCACGTAAAACAACATCGGTAATACCTAAGGGCTTTTGGACTTTAGTCATAATCTTTTCTCTACAATTCGTGTTGCAACACAAGTGCTGAAGCGCTGTTGTATAAGCTCAGCGGCATTTATTGAGCCTGCTTAGCGCGATGCTGATGAATAGCTTCCTGAATGACAGCTAGAACTTTAGGGTCTACTGAGACTGCCGAAGCAGGCTTAGCAGGCTCAACTGAGGCCGGTTGCACCGGTTCGGGAATATAACGATTCACAAACCAACACATGAAACGAGTCAAAAATACGAGCAACGTCAGGAAAACGCAGACCGCGCCCATCCCAAAGATCATCAGGTCAAAACCCTGCTCCATTATTGTTTGTTGCATATCCTAACTCCGCAGCTGAATTAGCGCTAAGCGCTCTGTTAACACTTGGGTCACCGTCGGCACCCCTTGCAAAAAGCGGGCACATTCTACCTCAAACACAAAAAAACGCGACCACCTAATCCGAGAATAATTGCGATTTAAAGCGCAACAAGGTCAAAAAACAATCAATCTCGCACAATTAAGTGGCGGCATAGACCCCACAAAAAACAATGTTTTTGACGCCAAACTTCGTTCGGGCACGCACCCAAAACGGCGTGAAGGATGACACAATTCAGCGGCATGATACAATCCGCACCCTATTTTTGAACAGCGCACCCCCTATCATGCGTATTTTTCTCGCCCCGATGGAGGGTGTTGTCGATCACAACCTCCGCAAACTCTACTGCGAAATTGGCGGTGTTGACTACGCGGTGACCGAGTTCATTCGCGTATCCCAAAGTCGACTCCCGGATCACGTATTTTATCGCTTGTGCCCCGAGCTCGCCTCACCCATAGGCATCCCAGTACGTGTTCAATTACTAGGAAGCGATCCGACCCTTTTAGCTGAGCACGCTGAGCGCCTTGCCGGCTTAGGCGCAGTCGGTATCGACTTGAACTTTGGATGCCCCGCAAAAACCGTGAATAAAAGTCGCGGCGGCGCCTGTTTGCTGCAAGAACCCAACCTACTTCACGACATCGCATGCGCCGTAAGGGCTGCCGTACCAAAAGGCACACCTGTAACCGCCAAAATGCGCTTGGGTTTTAATGCGCGCGAGGGCTACATCGAAAATGCACAAGCACTCAGCAGCGGCGGCATCAGTGAATTATTTGTCCACGCACGCTCCAAAGTGGATGGCTATAAGCCCCCCGCTTATTGGAGTGCTATCGGCGAAATACAGCAAGTGCTGAATATTCCCGTCATTGCTAATGGCGAGATGTGGACCCCAAACGACGTTGCGCAATGTATCGCCGAATCGGGCTGTGAGGACGTAATGATAGGCCGAGGATTGCTGGCAACGCCCGACCTTGCTCTCGCCGTAAAGCAGCTTCGCCAAGAAGGTGCTTACACGGTACTAACCTGGCAGGAAGTACTGCCGAAAGTGTGGCAGTATCACCTTTCGACACTACAAAGTTATGACCCTAAATATGCAGGGAACCGCCTTAAACAGTGGTTGATGTACTTACAACGTAGCTACCCCGAAGCCAAAACATTCTTTGAAGCCATTAAAAGGATGCGAACTGCCGATGAACTTGAAAATGCTTACCAACAGTACACATTGATACGCTAGAGCAACATGTTATTGAGCAGCCCGCTGATTACGACGTATGATTCTAGGCTCAGTCACCGCCGTAAATTCACCCTTTCTAAGGGATATCGCTTGAGTACCACCAAAATCACCCGCTGCGCGCAAAGGATGCCCTCGAGCCTTTAAAGCCTGCGCCACTTCACCCTCTAGCGGTAATTCGGTAAACAACCAATTCGGCTGCCATTGGTGATGCACTCGCGGTGTATCTATCGCTTCAAGCAGGGGCATATCCAGCGCAAGGGTATTCACCAGCGCCTGAAACACCTGCGAAATGATCGTTGGGCCTCCTGCGGCACCTAACGTTAATACTGGCTCACCATCCTTCAAAACCAAGGTCGGGCTCATGCTGGATAACGGTCGTTTACCCGGCGCAATACTGTTCGCCTCTGTTCCAACCAAGCCAAACGCATTCGGAGTACCGGGCGCAGCCGAAAAATCATCCATCTGATTATTTAATAACACGCCAGTACCCGGCACCATGGCCTTGCTACCAAAACTGGTGTTTAAGGTGGTGGTGATGGCAACCCAGTTGCCATCAGCATCAGCAGTAGTTAAGTGCGTTGTGTGCTTATTCACTTGCTGGTAGAAAAAATCTTTGCTCGCTCCAGGAGGAAGACTATGACCCTTCACATTAGCCACTTTTGATAAGTCGATTTTTTTCCGCAACTGGACGCCATATTCAGATGAGATCAGGCCGCTCGGGACTGGCACAAAATCGGCATCGCCTAACCAATGCGCACGATCAGCAAAAGCCAACTTCATCGCCTCAGCAATCAGGTGATAGCGATCAGCCTCCGGCATTTTCGCCAGTGGCTCTGCGGCTAAAATATTGAGCATTTGTGCAACATGGGCGCCGCCAGAGCTTGGCGGCCCAAAACCATAAATATCAAACCCCATAAACTGGCTGTGCACTGGCTCACGATGGACCGTCTTGTAAGCCGCAAAATCACCTCCCGTAACAATCCCCCCATTCGCGGCCATCCATTGCGCTGTTTTTTTAGCAAAATTGCCACGGTAAAACCACGAAGGACCGTGCTTAGCTAGCTGTCGATATGTGGTAGCAAGATCGGGTTGTTTTAACGTATCCCCCGCCACTTTGGGCTTGCCAACAGGCGTTAAAAAAACTGCCGCTGTCGCCGGGAATTTAGCAATATCGACCGCCTTTGAGGATAAGCGCTTGGCAAGCGTATTATCAATTGCAAAGCCTGCTTCTGCTAACGCTGCCGCCGGTAAGAGAACCTCCGAAAAAGAGAGCTTGCCTCCCATTGACTGCAATTCGTATAAAGCCTGCACTGAACCTGGTATCCCCACTGCTAACGCGCCCGTTTTACTTAAATCACGATCGACAACAGCAGCAATACCTTTCGCACGCTCAGCAGGGCTTTGCGCTTGTAAATACATATCACGGTGAGCTTTGGCCGGCGCCATTTCGCGGCCATCAATGGCGATAATTTTTCCATTCGCTAGGCGCACAAGAATAAAACAACCCCCACCAATACCCGAATTATGGCTATCGACGACACCCAAAGTGAAAGCCGCCGCCAAGGCGGCATCAATTGCATTACCACCGCGATTAAATGCATCAACCGCCGCTTTTGTCGCCAACGGCTGAACAGTGGCCACTGCGCCTTTGTTTTGGGGCAGGACTACGGCATAAGCCGCTCCTTGCGCATGCCCGCCGGCGTATGTCGCCGCGCCAACAAGGCCTAAAGTAATACCTAAAACAATGCCGCAAGATCTCGTCAATAACCTTTTCATGTAACGCCTTATTTCATTGGAAATACTTTTTAAAGAATGTGATGCACTATAAAGGGCATCACATTACTATCAACATCCAAACACGTCACTTGTGCATTAAAATATTTGCACAATAAATACCGGCTAGCCCCCAGCCAGCACCCACTTCTAAAACGCGCGCACCCGGCTCAATAGGGAATTTTTGTAAGTAATTCATTAGCAATAAGCTTGAACGCCAAAACTTATTACCGTGATGGCTTGACTGACCATGCTCGCGCCTTAGCGCTCTAATATCACGGTGGTTATTATTCAATACCTTAAGACCAAAAACTTGACGACTTGTCGCAGACACAACTTATCTCTCTTCAATTAAAAAACAAGAAACGGGAGTTTAGGGGAGTCTTGCAGCAACTTTTATGACAGCTTAATTCGCCTATGCAAAAAAAGTTAAGCGGTATTGATTTTTGAGGCTAGAGCGAAACGCGCTGACCAATTAGTACTCGATAGCGCCCAATTCCAGCATGGGATGAGATAGGAGATGGAGTAGAACTTACAGCAGTGAACCGCGAAAAATCAATTTTCTGCTATCTCACTTTTCTCACATTAGAGGCGCCATCGGTTTTTCCCTCGCCAGCATACTTCTGAATCCATTCAGTCGTCCGAGGGGGCTGCCATGCACTTACAAAAAAAGATGACTATTTTTAGAGATGCCTTTTAGTCTCGATCATCATCGGCATCATCAATCTCAACACCCACAGTGTATTCACGGTAAACCGGAGCATAGAAATTTAAGCAATTGAGTGTATCAGACCACATGCCTTCGGCTTTTCCGCTCGCGAGATTAAAGCCAATACCGTGTGCTCGACAGCGAATAATATTTCCGCCCTCAACGGCTTCAAGCGTGCCCGTAGCAAGCGGTACATCCATATGTGGACAGCGGTCCTCAATGATATACAGCTCGCCATCCTGATAAAAAATCAGTAGCGTGACCGAAGCCAACTTGACCGAGCGCTTAAAACCTTCAGCCAATTCATTTGTTTTTGCCAAAACAAAAAACGTCATATACCCCTCACTCAGATAAAACAGGTGGCCAATTTATTACTTGGATGTCAGCATTTGCTAACGCAGTCATGTAAAATCACACGCCAGCCCAACGAACACACCACCATGACACGCTGTATTACTGCACCCTATCACAACAACCCAGAGTATTACTTTGCGCAGCTTCGCCATCTGGTCGATTTTGTTTGGCTAGACAGTGGGCGACCTTACAGCCAACAAGGGCGTTACGATATTTTTACGGCACTGGCCACCGCCAGCGCAACCATTGATGCCAAGGGGCAGTTTTCCCACTCTGCCGATAACAGTGATTTATCAACCCTCGACGACTGGATTACACACCATACGCAACCAGCGTCCCAAGCCAACTCCGATTGCGATCTCCCTTTCACTGGCGGCATTATCGGCCATTTTAGCTATCATTGGCAAAACCCCGAGTTTCGGCTAACAGTAGGGCACGATTACACCCTGCCACTGGTACAGCTAAAGGCCTACGATTGGGCATTAATTGTTGATCACGACAAAAGGCATGCAACATGGGTATTCACCCATAGCAGCGCAGCTCAGGCATCGGTTATACCCCTACTATCGACAAATCCAACCCCTAAACCGCCCCCCCCATTTAAGTGCTCAGAATTTATACATAACACGCCATATAGCGACTACATCGATGGATTAGACAATATTAATGAGTACATATTGTCCGGCGACTGCTATCAAGTAAACTTTAGTCAGCGCTTTAGTGCGCAATACAGTGGCAGCCTTGCAACAGCTTATTTGCAGTTACGCCAGGCGACTCCCAGCCCATATTCCGCCTATTTACCTTATGAAAATACCGCCATTCTAAGCGTATCTCCAGAACGTTTTTTACACTTCAACAACCGGCAAGTGAATACGCAGCCAATTAAAGGGACTTGCCCCCGCGGGGCAACATTAGCTGAAGACCAGCAGCTAGCAAACGTCTTACTAGCCAGCGAAAAGAATCGCGCAGAGAATGTCATGATTGTCGATTTACTGCGCAACGATTTAAGTCAGTGCTGCAAACCTTTTTCTGTCAAAGTTCCGCACCTGTGCGAGCTGCACACCTTTGCGAATGTGCATCATTTAATCAGTACCGTTACCGGCGAGCTAAAAGACGAATATAGCGCTTTCGATTTATTTAAACGTAGCTTTCCTGGCGGCTCGATTACCGGGGCCCCAAAAAAGCGCGCGATGGAAATCATCAATGAACTAGAACGCGCGCATCGCGGAATTTATTGCGGTAGCGTTGCGTATTTCAGCAACAATGGCAATGCTGATAGCAGCATCAGCATTCGAACCCTACAAGCCGAAAACAATACACTCTATTGCTGGGGCGGCGGCGGAATTGTTGCTGACTCTGAAGCCAGCGAGGAATATAAAGAATCCATCTTTAAAGTCGCCAAACTCATGTCGGCATTAACCAACGAACAGGTCGCCAATTAGACTTAGGGGCGAGCATGAAATAACTTCCCGTTTTTGAATTCCTGGGTGCACGCTTGCCTTCGTTAAAAATATTTGCAATAGCCAG
>NZ_CEXWTU010000044.1:0-26118 GCF_982758155.1 Marinagarivorans sp.
TATTTGCAATAGCCGGCTATTGCGCCATATTTTCGCCTCGTCAAGCAAGCACCCAAAAAACAAAATTCCAGCAACTTATTCAGTGCGCGCCCCTAAGATCACGCACTTCAGGGGCGAGGCAATTATAGCTTGTCCAATTAGACGAAGGCGCCTGTTTTCTCAGCAAGGCGCTCGAAGGGGCGCATGCCGGGGCATGTAACGCTTTGGGCAACGCAGTTGAGGAAGTAGGAGGCAAGTATTATTGGATAAAGTATTTTTTCCTCGGCCCTTAGGGTTAACTTCCTCAAGCAGATTTTTTATGTTTAGGAATTTTGGGTGAGCTTGAAAACCCATAACACCTATTCAATATTGAGACATAAAGTAATACTTCAAGTCGTTATGGATCATTTATTAAAAATAAAAAATATTGAAAAATAACCCCTTGAAAGCCAAAAAAGAGAACACATATTTAAAGCGTACCGGCGAGACTCTAGCAGTGCGCCAAGGTACTTTTTGTTCTTTTTAAATTATTGCTTCTCGGAGAATATGTTATGAACTCAATTGATTTAACACCCTTATACCGTAACAGCGTAGGATTTGATCGCTTGGCGACACTATTAGATAGTACGCTTAAAAGTAATGCCGTCAGTGCTGGCTACCCTCCTTATAACATTGAGGTATTAGAAGAAAATCGTTATGCCATTACATTGGCCATAGCTGGCTTCGCGGATAACGACGTCGATATACAAGTTGAGAAAGGGGTGCTGACCATACGGGGTAAGAAAGAGGCGGCGACAGAAAGCTCTTATTTACATCAAGGTATTGCGAACCGTTCTTTTGAGCGAAAATTTAATTTGGCTGAGCATGTTGAAGTAAAAGGCGCTGAGCTTAACCATGGTTTGTTGACGATTAGCTTGAAGAAAGAGATTCCCGAGGCAATGAAGCCTCGAACTATCGCAATTAACCAAACAGGGCAAAAATCCGCGCAACAGAGCGGTATCGAAAACAGTAAAATTAAAGCGGCCTAATCAGCCGGTTGTACTCCCTTCCATAAGGAGGCTAAGGGGCGTGCACGGAATAAGTTGCTGGAATTTGGGTTTGTGGGTGCTTGCTTGACGAGGCGAAAATATGGCGCAATAGCCGGCTATTGCAAATATTTTCAACGAAGGCAAGCGTGCACCCAGGAATTACAAAACGGGAAGTTATTTCATGCACGCCCCTAAATTAGCTTCCTTTATAATTGTTTCCATTTAGCACTTGCTGACGTGTAACAAAAAGTTATATTCCTACCTAAAAACCTTTCTAACATATTATTTAATACGCCCCACCTTATTGCTTACGGCTATAGATAGGCGGTGTTTCTCTGACTTGTGCGTGAAATGTTTTGTATTAATAATTAAATATTTTACATCGTTACCGTTAAACGCGTAAAAGAGCCACTCGCCAATAATCTGCGTTGTACATGAATTAAAACTGGTATTTTAATACCCGTATACTTCTGTAGTTGCCTTGCCCTTATGTGCAAAAATTATAAGGCTTGATCACTTAGGGGTGTGCATTGAATAAGTTGCTGGAATTTGGGTTTTTGGGTGCTTGCTTGACGAGGCGAAAATATGGCGTAATAGCCGGCTATTGCAAATATTTTTAACGAAGGCAAGGTGTCCCCAGGAATTCAAAAACGGGAAGTTATTTCATGTACGCCCCTTATGCACATCAGAGGTGAATTTAAGGCTGCGGTTTGACTGAGAATTAACGGTTATGAATGCTTCCACTCATATCGATCCAATGGATAAAGGTATTGCAAGTGCAGAGACACCGGCAATCGTTTCGTCTTCGGTATTACAGCATGCCTATATCTCACATTTAATGGCATTGGGGAGTGATCACCCGGTGTATGCCACTATGGCTTTAAAAGGGCTTGCCGGGGAAGCGATAGCCGAAGGTGGCATGAGGATGGACGAAGTCGCTTTGCAAGCATTGGATGCCGCTAACCTTAAATTGCCGGTGTTTGCGGTGGTGTCTTTAGGGTGTGAATTAACTGCGGAGCAGTTGTATTTAGATATCATGCAGACCATCAATGAGGATGCGTCGCTTAAAGAGATTGCTACGTTACATTTAGATTCAAATATTGTACAGGCGTGTTCTAAATTGCTGTGTCGCTACGCAATATTACGGCAGCACCTTACTGTGATGCGGGCACGCTTACCGTCTATTTATACCCAATCCATTTTCTGTGCCTGGTTAAGCACTGTTATTTATCAGAAAATGAACAAAGCGGGGCCGGAAATAGGCTCCCTATTTATAGCCGGTATGTGCCACGATATAGGCATGTTGCATATTAATCCGGAAATACCGAGCGCGAAGCGAAAGCTCACCACGGAAGAGTGGGTTGAAGTTAAAGCGCACACGAAGATTGGTTGCGGTATTTTATCGATGGTAAAAGGTTTACCGCGTGATGTGAGCGTGGCGGTACAAGATCACCATGAATTACCCGATGGTACTGGCTACCCAAAGGGGAAAGTGGCCAAAGGTACCTCATCTTGGGGGCAGCTGATTCAATTATTAGATAGCGTTTACGCGGTTTACCGTAAGCATCAAAAACAAAGCCAGCGAACACTGGGCGATTTAATCCCCGTTATTCAAGTTAATTTAGACAGCCGTTATGCTGAAGCTGGCCGTGTATTAATTGCGTTATTAGAACCTACCACTAGCGAAGAACCCGCCGTGCCACCAGCGGTAATGCCAGCCTTTATCGACACGGTGAAATGTTCGCTGGGTTATACCCTAGCCTGTGCGGATATTCTTCAAGGCTGCTTAACCTCTTTTGGTTATACCCACGGTAATAGAGCGATACATCTGTTACAAAATTCGATGATCCATATCGTGGCAACCATAGAGCGCTCTGGCGTTATTAATGAAGGCTATGTTCGCTTTTTGGATGTGGTTGGCAGCGAAAAGCTTACCGAGAAGTACCGTGAAATTGAGCGGGCTTATTTAATGGACAAAGAAGTCCTATTCCATATCGAAAAACTGAGACGGTACATTTGGCAATTTGTAATGGCGCAACAGGAATCGACATTGGGCCAACAATTAACTCAATGCCTGATGATTCTAGACGAACTACCCGACCCGCCCGTAAGTGCAGAACTAGAGGAGCTGTGGATTGTTAAGTATTAATCGGTTAACCCCTGCAGCACGGTACTTGCAACATCCTGAGCGCTGCTTGTATCGCCATCAAAATCTTTTGCCATAGCGTATCGGTCGGGCCGGAATCGTTTTTGGCGTGCTAATTGAACAGTTCAAAAGAATTTAGAGAGTGTGTCCCGTTAGTTCGTTTGGGGCTTGCGGGGGCTATAGGCAATAAAAAAGCCGCTAAGGCTGTCAAGCTTTAGCGGCTTTTTGAGAAGGGGATCATTCTAGAGAACACTAACCTGTTGATTTGATCGCTTAGTGTTATGGATGTCCCCGATTATATTCCCGCTAGGCATCAAGCTGAAAATAGTGTTTACTAGATCTGTCATAGGTAAATCTTGTGAGTTGTTTGATATCAGAAACCAAATTGTCTCAAAATTTAAAAATTCTATTTTTTACACCTGTATCGCTAGCCCTATATGCCTATTTTACGATCTTCATGGGGCCAAAAACTGTCCGAAGTGCAGTAAGTAATAAAACCTAGTTTAACTTATCAATCTTCTAGTGTTTTTGCCCAGGTGATAATCGCTTCAGCAATGAGCTCTGGCTGATCTTCTGGTGCGAAGTGGCTTGCTGCTTCGATTTCTACGATTATAAGATCTTGAAAATTATCAATGGCATACTCTATTGCTGCTGGGTTATTCATAAAACCAGGTTTTGCATTCAGCAGTAAAGTGGGAAGTTGTGCGTTGATCAAAGCTTCTGCATTTTCATTTGCCATTGCGGAAAACTCTTCTGCTCCGCCTTCTGCAAAAGCCCTAAATAGCACTTCTCGTTTCGCCATATAGTTATCTTCGGGTTCAAAATAAGGTGCTGAATAATGACTCAGTTCATTATCGCTCAGTGTTTTGACGCTATATTTCTGTAATGTAGACTCAACAATGCTGGCATTTTCAATTGTGACTGCTCGCCCTTTAACGTCATCTTGTAATAGCTGCATGAATTCAATATGCTCTGGGGTCACCTGCTTTAAAAACAATCCTGCGGGCATATAAGCAGCCTCTACCATGACTAATGCTTTTATTTTATCTGAATTTTCTACGATATAGTTCAGCCCGAGGACTGATCCCATATCGGTTACGACTAAAATAATAGGCTCGTCTGCGATTTGATCTATATATTCACTTAAGCTCTCTGCTAATGAGGTAAAACTATAATCTCCAGAGAAGGGAGCATCTGAATAACCATACCCAGGTAAATCAGCTGAAATAGCCTTGTATTCTTGCCCAACCAAGGGCAGTACATCGCGCCATAAGTAAGCTGATGCAGGTAAACCATGAAGGAAAACGATCGTATCTCCTGAACCCGTTTCAAGGTGGTGGATCGTTTCACCTGTGGATAATTCACTAAATACGGACTTGGCTTGCACTTGTGGATCTGCATATACATTTAGATTTTGGTCTATATCTGGACTTGAATTAGAATCAGAATCACATGCCGCTAAAATAAATGTGCTTGATAATACTGAATATAATAATATTGATTTGAAGTTGAATTTCATGGCCACTCCCTCGTAAGTTGTTATTTTTCAACATTATAAACAAAAAAAATATTTGCATAATGCGTCATATTTGCATGTGTGCGGTGCAAATATTATCCTTGCAAAAAAAGGTAAGCCGGTGAGTGGCATGAAGGTTATTGAGCCTCAGGAATTTAGAGCATAATCGAGGACAGGCATCAGTCAAATAAGTAAAAGAGTATAAAGAACTCATTACCTAAAAAATGCGCTATTTGATCAAATTGATTATATTAATTTGGTTGACTGGACGGGGCGCATTATTCGCGACGATACCCAACTCCATTGCATCCCTGCAATCGTTGGAGTAGTAAATCCTATACGTCAGCGTGGCGCCATCGCCGTTAACTTACCGCCTATACTCGCAAGATTAAATATCGACATCGATGCTTGGCTGCTGCAAACACAGCATTTTTAGCAGCACTATCAAGCTTTATTCGCTAAGCGCTGGAAAAAGCGCGCCGCTTAGTTCGAAGCGACTTCAATTACAATTCTGCGGCACTAAAAACCATTACTCCTGCATCAATAAATAACCCCAAGGCATTGGCTTTGGGGTTATTGTGTGTTTTGGATCTATGGTCGAAAAAATTCTTGGACGTTGTCGAACTCTAGCGTTTTTACTGAATTGTGGGTGTCTTTATTTTTTTGTAACTATTCAGGTGGGTTAGAAATAATGCCAACCTAAAAGGCGAATTGATTGTTTTCTGGGCATTCAAGCGTCAGGAACGCTTGCATAGCGCCCAAGGATGGCTTGAGCGGCCCAGAAAATGATCAGTTTGCCGGCCTATTCATGCATGTCTGAATAGTTACATTTTTTTAGAGTGCCTGTCCTGCATTATTAAACTCATGAGTGGAATATACGGGTTTGGGGTGTCCTCGAATGCTTTTCTATTACAACCTTCAGTATTATTGCACAGTCACCTGTAAACGGCGGTGTATGGTGCTGTCGGCATCGCTTGCAGATACCCAAAACTCATACAAACCATCTTGATTGGCATCGTTTTGGCCCAGACTTGCGGGCACTTTAAAATAAATATCTCCGCTGTTATCAACCGTAAACAAATGCGCATCTGGGCCTAGGGTAATACTGTAGGTGGGTGTGGTTTCTACATCAATAGCAGGTTCCGCACTCACGTATAAGCTCCCTCGCGCGACCGTAATCAATTCGGCTGTCGTTAAAACCTGCCACTGCTCTTGTTGGTAAGCGAGCCATTCGATGTGACCGTCGTTATTAAAATCTCCGACCGTAAAAGCCCCGGGTACAATCGGCTCGGGCACCTGCTGCCAAATGTAGCGCCCAAAGCCGTGCTCAAAAACTACGCCAGTATGGTTTTCTAACCAACTTCCATCTGCCAATAAAAAATCTAAGTCGCCATCACCTTCTAGGTCAATGGCGGGGCATGTTTTTTTCTTCTGAATAAGTTCTAATTTTATGTCGCGTAATTGTTTGGGCCTTTGTCCGTAAGACGCTTGAGAGCGAGATGAACAACCTGCGCTGGCCACTTTTTTCTCATCCGTAATAAAGGTTGATGGCAGACTAAAGCGCTCGCCTTCACCACCTTGTCCGCTGGCCTCAAACGTCCAAATGCCTTTATAGGTAATGAGTGATACATCTAAAAAACCATCATCGTTGTGATCAACCAACTCTACCGCTTGGGTGAGCACCACTTGATGATCTTGGGAATAGCGCGTAAAGCTCGGCTTATCGGTACCGTTATGCAAGAACCAACTGATTAAACGATCGCTGGAGGAAACAGCCACAAAATCTAGGTGCCCATCGTTGTTAATATCACCGCTGGCAGCAAATTCATAAAGCGCAGGAGCCGGATTAGGCGACAGCTCAGCAGAAAACCGCGTACTTTTTAACGGGTAAAGCCAGAACGGGGCGTATTGATTATCGGCCGAAAAAGGCGCGCTGTCGTTAACATCATCAACTCCATCATTGTCGTCGTCTGGATCAAGTTGGTCGCCAATATTATCCCCGTCATAATCGACAACTACAGCAGGGTTAAACGGAAAGGCATCGTTTGTATCTGGCGTGCCATCATCATCGGCATCCCCATCATCCCGGTAAATGCGGAAAATAACCGTAATGGATGAGACAGAATAACCATCACTCGCCGTTAAGCTCAGCGTGTAATCATTATCGGTATCGGCATCTAACGGGGTATCAATATTCGGGGCCTGATTAAGGGTGATGGCTCCGGTGTGCCGATCAACAGTGAATAAATCTGCAATAGTGGCATCTTCCCCTGTCATCGAATAGGCCAGCGGGTTTTGATCGGGGTCACGGGCTTGCATGTTGAATGTGGCCGTTTCGCCTTCTGCGACAAAGAGATAAAAAGCCCGAGTATAGAGCGCGTCCCCTGCTAGTGCTGGATATTGTGGCCAAACGGGCCCACCCGTACTGGCGGCATCGAGCGGTGCGTTATCACGATTATTCATCACGCCATCGTTATCCTGATCTTCATCTCGGCTATCATCAATACCATCGCCGTCTTGGTCTGCACTTAAGCGGCTATCGAGCGGGAAGGCATCCAAAGCATCTGCTACATCGTCATCATCTTTATCGCCGTCGTTTTCATAAACCGCAATGCGCAACCATAAATTACTGTGACTAATACCATCACTCACCGACACCCAAAATTCATAAATACCGTCACCGTTAGCATCTTGCGTATCGCTTAATACTGGCGCGGCCTCAAAGCTGAATTGTCCATTTTGCGCATCAATAGAGGCCAGTGCTAATGCGGCATCGGGCCCGCCAATAATTTTGTAGCTTAAAGGGTCACCATCAGCGTCACTGGCAAGTAAAGGGACATTTAAGGCTTCACCTTCGGCAATGGTTAATAGTTGGTAATTAAGGGTTTGGCTAGCGATGTTGTCCCCTTCATCAATCAGCTCGCTAATGCCATTGTGGTCAAGGTCGTTAAGGCCCAGCGAAAGCTCCCTTAGCAAATAAGGGCTGCCTGTGCCAATGTAATGCGCGGAAAACTGCGAGCTATGAAAAGGGTTATTCTGCTCCAGCCATAACCAGTTAGCCGGACGAGGAGAATGCGCGATCCGGCCTAAAATATCTAAGTCGCCATCGCTATCGATATCCGCAATTTGTAAGTTACTCATTTGATAATCGGTGTCATAGAGCGATGCCACTCTAAAACTCGGCGCAGGCACGACGCTAGTATCTTGCGAATTGACGCCTTGATTAGTGAACAACTTAAGGTGGGTCGCGATGGTGAACTGGTTACTAAGCGTGAACTCAGCCATTAATATATCAAGCTGACCATCACGATTAAAATCGACCAAGGTAAGCTGTTGCTCATCAGGCAATACCGGTAACAATTGCACACCTTTAAAAGCGGCATCGTGCTGGAGAAAGGCAATAAGGCCTGTGCTAATACTCGCATCATCGACATTGAGTAACGCGAGCTCTTCTTCGTTCAGCGGTAGAAGTTGTGTTAATGCCGGAGAGCCAGCCCCGGTCTGCCCTGCCACGCTCAGAATGTCTGTAAGGCCGTTGCCATCAATATCACCAAACAGCAGTTGCCCAAGGTCAAGCTGACCACCGGCTTGTGCGCTAATGATCGTGCGCTCAGTAAATTCCGGCGCCTTAAGCCCTTGATGGGTAAAAATACGTAACCGCTCTTTATCGAGTGCGACTAAGTCGGTAAAACCATCACCGTCAAGGTCTTCACTCCAAATAGTACCCAAGGAAGGTAGGTCACTCAGGAGTGCTACTGGCTGGGCTTCAAAGTGCATTAACGCATTCGCTTGTAGCGCTTTAGCCTGTAACTCTTTAGCTTGCAACCAATGGAGCTTACGACGGTAGTCAGTGGTGCTTTTTGTTTGCACCAGAATATCCAGCTTGCCATCATTATTCATATCACTCGCTAAGATGTGATCAATGGCATCCTCCGTACCCAACGCAACCCCCAGATCACCGCTAATAAGGTGATGTTCTAAGCGTGGTGTCGGCCAAAGGGCCCCAAGGCCTTGACGCTCCGTATCAGCAGCAGGCCTATGCAACCATAAGCTGTATTGCTGGGCGATGTTTTTCCAGAGCGTAAGGTACTCTCGCTGGCCGTCGCCATTCATATCGGCGCTGATAATTTCTTGACGATAGGACTTGTCCACATAATCGGGGTGCTGCAGTATGGTATCAAGCCAAGTGAACTCGCTGGGCGGCTGATCAAATACATCCAATTCGGGCGCCACTAAAGGGCCGCCGGCCTGCCAGCGGGGTACGGCAAAGCGCGTCGGGTCGAGCGGTGCATTGTCATCAATATCCGCCGTTCCGTCTTGATCGCTATCCAGTAGTATCGGCCTTTGAGCGGACGCGCGACCTAATGGCGAGCCATCGAGACGGTCCGGCGTGCCATCACCATCGTCATCAATATCGGTATTGTTGCCGATGTCGTCATTGTCGGTATCGAGTGCTTCGTTTTTGTCGAGAGGGAAAGCATCTTCTGAATCGAGATAGCCATCATTATCATCATCACTGTCAGCAAAATTGCCGATGCCATCGCCATCACTGTCAGCTTGCTCGAGAGGGTTAAGCGGCAAGGCATCGTCGGTATTAACAATACCGTCATTATCAGCATCAGAATCATCAAGATACGTTCGCACCTCGACATAACGCCGACGGCTACGCAGTGGTGTACTCGCCTCTAACCAAAAGGCCGCTACCAGTACATGGGCTTTAGCATTGGCCGGAGCTGTTACGCTCACCTCTCCTGTGAGTGCATTCAGTTGCACCTGCGCTTGTGCCAGCCCACCGGCAACGGAGATAAGACGATAACTGACATTCTCATTAGCCTTGCTGTTAACACCTAATGCCAACGATTGCTGAGCCCCCGGTAATAGCAAAAACGTATTGCTGGCAGGTTGCTGCCAAGAATAAAGGGAGCGAGGCGCATGCGAAAAGTGGGTTGTATTTTGTAGGATCGCTTTAGGATGTGCGCTGCCGCTTAACACACCGAGCTGGGCACGTTTATACCCAGCGGTAGGTTGTTTTGGCATGAAGCCATATTCAGCTGTGGTAACAATAAATTCTTTACCGTCAAATTCTAACCAATTAACGCGATCTAGGTTATAGGGCCCCGTGGCAATATCTAAATCGCCATCACCATCCATATCCCGAACCTGTACTGCGAGAGTACCAGTAATAGGGTTACCTTGGAACTCAACGCTGTTTTGGCTAACACTAATAATGTGCGGATCTGGATTCTCGGTCTGCTCGTACCAAGACAATTTGTAATCATCCTGATGCGACGCGATAACATCCATTAAACCATCGCCATTAACATCATCACAGGCCTGTAAGCTTATCGCCTGCTGCCCCAGCCCTTCGATGGTCGCGTGTTGGAAGGTGGGCGATGCTTGGCCATCATTGAGTAAAAGTAAAGGATAATTACCAAGACGCTTTCGATAAATAATATCCATGTGGGAATCATTATTAATATCGCAGGTGAAAAGCCGGTAGATTTCCCCCTGAAGAGTGACTATCGATTCTAAATCAAAGGCTGTTTTTTCTGTTGCGGAATTTTTCAACCAAAGCCAAGGCTCGTTGTCGTTGCTTTTACGCAAAGGGATGAAATCCAGAAAACCATCACCATTCAGGTCCGCCAACTCAGGCATCGCTAGCAAGCTAATCTGAGCATTCGCGGGTATACCCTGGTAGTGGTGCGCAAACCTAGGAGTGCCGAGGTTATCGGCTTCTTGCAAGTAAATGTGGTAACCATCAACACCGGGCAGCAGAATATCTGTTAACCCATCATTGTTCATATCAGCCACTTTGAGCCACCGAGGCTCGCTGATTTCGGCAATAACACTGGGGGTTAAGGTGACTTGATTTGGGTTGGTATTAATGCTGGTGGAGGCACCATTATTATGGAAATATTTTAGCTCAACGCGTCCGCCAGATTCCCGTATGGCGACAGCATCATCATGGCCATCGTTATCCATATCTACAAACTCTAAAAGTTTAAGATTGCTCTCAAGCCCAACCAGCGGCTGCCTAAGCGAAGGCGAAAGTGGTTTTTGCCATTCCAAGCGGCCAGTGTATTGGCTGCTGAGGCTGGACTGTGCAGAAGCACTTGAGCGACTCAAAATACTTGCGCTGCTTAATGTATGGGAACTGCTGCTGGTTGCCGAGGATGTTGAGAGGGTGACTTGTGATGAAGATTCTAAACCACTACCGCCGCAGGCATTGAGTAGGCTTGTTGTGGTTAATAGGCACAACAAATTACGTTTTTTCTGCCAGATATTACCCATGTGTCGCTCCTTATGGAAAGTGTCTTCGCAGTCATTACTGCGATATACCTGTTACAACACCGCACAATCAACTTCCCTCATCAGCCTATTTTCTTTTAATACCTATTGGTGATACGTGTCACACAATACCCATCAAAAAACGAACACTCTTGGCTTTTTATCATTTTAAAGCTTGGGGTGTGAAAATAAACGAAATAAACGAGGACACTCAGTGCGCCAAGCAAAGCTGGCGAATAGATCCAGAGGTGTAAGTCCTCTACTCGGTAAGATGTAGCGCATCGCCGAGGCCCCGAGTCATGGGCGGTAATGGGTAACCCTTATGGCTAAGCGTTGACAGGGGAAGAAAGTGGCGGGACAGGCACTCTAAATTGGGCGCTCTAAATTGGAGTATAGAGTGCCTGTCCCGCAATCTTGCCGTTAGTTCGTTTGGGGCTTGCGGGGGCTATAGGCAATAAAAAAGCCGCTAAGGCTGTCAAGCTTTAGCGGCTTTTTGAGAAGGGGATCATTCTAGAGAACACTAACCTGTTGATTTGATCGCTTAGTGTTATGGATGTCCCCGATTGTATTTGGCTTGATCGCGAAGCAGCTTAAAGCCATGTTGCTAGTCTGGCGTTGTGTAGGTTCGGCCTTCTTTCTCGCCGCAGTCGCTTTTTTGCATGATGAGCGCGCCTTGCGCTTCAGCGCTACAGGTATTGGCAAAGGTTTGTAGTGTGCCGAAAGGGCAATCGGTATCGCAAAAGTCATCTACACCCAATGGGGTAACCGCGCAAACCGGCGCGTATTCTTGGGTGCAAGCGGTTTCTTGTTGGCCGACCACTAAAAAGGTATAAACCTCGGATGACGCTTTTAAAAATACATCAACGAACGGGCCAGACTCCAAGCCTTGTGTCGCGATGATGTCGGTTGGTTCTAGCGTATTTACGATCTCAAAGGCGCCGTCATTACAGGTCAAAGTCGCTTGCTGCGGTTTGTTGTCACCCAGGGTGTAATGCACGGTCGTTGAGTCTGTTGGCAGCTGGAATACCGGCAGCTCGCCGGCGGGCGGAGTGGTATTGGGTGGGCTAAGGCGAAACACGCCCTGGAGTTTTTGGCCCTTATAGGTTTCGCACCCGAGTGTTGAAGGGGCGTTTGAGGGCAATGTACTGCCATCGCATGACGCAAGGCTAACGGCTAACAGTAATGCAGCCCATAGTTTAATCGTTATTGCTTGGTGAAATTTAGGGTTCATCATCTCTTATGTCCTTTAAGCACTTTTCGAGTGTATCGCGTTTTACCCCTCACAATACCCGATAAAAACTCTAAAAAGTGTGAAGAACCTACCAAATAAAGCCGGACAGGAAGTTGGCGGGACAGACACTCTAAATTGGAATATAGAGTGTCTGTCCCGCAATCTTCTCGCGCAGCAGGAATCGGCATCGAGCCAACAATTAACCCAATGCCTGATGATTCGACCCGCCCGTAAGTGCAGAGCTAGAGGAACTATGGATTGTTAAGTATTAACCGTCGCTTGTTGGCTCATCTGGGCGAATAGTGCTTCTAGGTTTTTATAGTTTCCTTGCCAAGCGGCAAACATCGCTTGCGAAGCCGGGTCTGGAAAAATATCCTGTTCGCCTTCGGCTAACCCCTGCAACACGGCACCTGCAACGTCCTGGGTGCTGGTTTTATCGCCATCAAAATCTTTTGCCATAGCGGTATCGGTCGGGCCAGGGTTAATGGTGTGTATTTGTATCGGTGTATTACTCAGCTCTATACGTAAACCTTGGGATGCCGAAAAGAGGGCGGCTTTAGAGGCGCAATAGCTTCCCAATACCGGTAGGTTTGCAAAGGCCCCAATCGTAACAACATTGGCAATAGCCGCATGCGCGGTATGGCTGGTGTTGGCTTTTAGCACCGGCAAGAAGGTTTGGATTACCTGCATAGTCCCCAGGTAATTAGTCGTCATATCAACCTGTAATGCAGCTGTATTACTATCGCCAAGCCCTGCGGTTGTTGCAATGCCGGCATTATTAATCAAAAGACTTACATCGCTTGCGATATGTGCCACGCGGGTAACCGAGGCCGCATCGGTGATATCCAGTTCGAGCACTTCTAATTTATCGTGTTGTAAGTCTGGCATTGCTGAAAGGTTGCGTGTGGTTGCGTACACTTTTTTAATGCCGGTGGCCAAAAGGGCTTTGACTAAAGCAAGGCCAATACCGCGATTACAGCCGGTTACTAGTGCTGTGTGCTCGGTAAAATTCAATGGGGGGTAAAGTGATGTGGGTATGTCCATGTTTTTTTCCTTTTAGGTTTTTATTGGACCGATCAGTCCATTAATGGTGAAAATAAACCCGAGCAAGCTCGGGCTGGTGACTATTACTGCATGAGGAATACGCAAAGGCTTATGGTGTTATTTGTACTCCAATAGTGCGCGTATCATCTCTACACAGCACGCTTGTTCTTCGGCACTAAAAGCCATTTTATCCATCACTTTCATACCGCAAATACAGGCAAAAATTTGCCGTGCTAGGGCCTCGCTTTTTTTCGTAAAGCTGAGCTCGCCTTGTTGTTGCATAGCGTTAACGGCGTCTAAGATAATCTGGTAAGCCTTATCGCGCCTTGTGAGTAATAGCGCCCCCGTAAAAGCATGCTGCGTTCCCAGCTCGCAAGCCGTATTCACAATAAAGCAGCCGCTAGGCATGTTTGGTGCGCCCGCTTGCGCCGCAGTGCCGGCCACAAGGTCTAAAATAAATTGCTTAGGTGATTTGGCCTGCGTTAAAGCTGTGCGCATATAGTTGGCCGTAAACTCACCGTATTGTTCTAAACACTGATTGTATAAATTCTGTTTGGAGCCAAAGGTTTGGTACAAGCTACTTTTGGATATACCCATTGCACTCATTAGCTGCGTGGTGGACGTTGCCTCGTAACCTTGCGCCCAAAATAATTGCAGCGCGGCTTGCAATGCTTGCTCAGGGTCAAAGGCCAAAGGCCTACCGGGCCCAGCTTGTGTGTGTGTTTTCATAACCCTGCACCTATTGTTCTTTATTTTAGGACTGATTGGTTCATAATGCAATACTGTTCACGATATCCGACAGTATTGATAAGCTGCACACCAGAGCCCAGCCACCTAAAGGACCTAGCCGTGTTCATTATATCGATTACCTACAAAGTTGACCTGTCTTTGGTCGAGCCGCACTTAGCTGCCCATCGGAACTATCTCGACAAATATTACAGCAATGGCCTATTTATCCTGTCGGGCGCAAAAGTACCGCGCACTGGCGGAGTCATTATCGCGCGCGCCAGCCGAAGGGTTATCGTAGAGGCTATTTTGAAGGAAGATCCTTTTTATAAAGCGGGGCTTGCGGATTATAGTGTGGTTGAGTTTATGCCGAGCAAAGCGAGAGTCGGGCTGGAATCGTTCTTGGAGGGCTAGATGACCAGAACAGAGTCAGGGCCGAGGAAAAAATACTTTATCCAATAATACTTGCCTCCTGTTCCCTCAACAGCGTTGCTCAAAGCGTTACATGCCCCGGCATGCCTCCCTTTGAGCGCCTTATTGAGAAAATAGGCGTCCACGTCTAATTGGACAAACTATTATTGCCTCGTCCCTAAAGCATAATTTCCCGCAGAGTCTCTCATCTCATCGAAAGGAGTACGTATGAAAATATCCGCACACATTTTAACCGTAGCCGGCAACTTAAGTTTTTTCGCCGCTTTGATTCATATCGCGATTATTTTCGGCGGCCCAGATTGGTATCGTTTTTTTGGTGCCGGTGAGGCCATGGCGCAGATGGCTGAAGAGAGAAAAATGTACCCTGTTTTCGTGACGCTATTAATTGCGTCCGTTTTAACCGGCTGGGGCTTATATGCCTTATCGGGTGCTGGCGTTATTTTCCGTTTGCCGTTACTGCGCACTTGCCTAGTCTTGATCACGGCGGTTTATTGCATTCGGGGTATTTATGGATTTTTTATTCCGGTATTTGTTTCTAATCCTTATGTCGACAGTTTAGGTATTGGTTTTTGGGTTGGCACCTCGGCTGTTTGTTTAGGTATCGGTTTATTGCATCTTATGGGCTTGAAGTATCATTGGCATTCAATGTCTAACAAGAAAAAATAGGGGCTTGGGCGTGAGGGAGTAACAAGCCATCTATCCATATTCCCCTCTATCCATGTATCTACTTTGCTCAAAGTGTTATTTACAAGCAATATAGTATGCCGTAAGTTATTCGGGGTAAGCCGGTAACGGCGTTAACAAATTATTGAGGGTAATATTATGATGACAGCCTATCTTTTGGTTTCGGTATGGTTGGTCAGTGCGCTGCTTTGCCACTACATAGCGAAGTCTCGCGGTAATAAACTGTCCGTGTGGTGGGATATGGCGTTAGCGGTGTTAGGCCCTTTTGCTATTCCTTTCGTTTATTTGATTAAAACTAATCCTGATACCAGAAAAAGCTAACACCTTTAACCCTTTGGCTAATATTGATACTTAGGGGCCAGGGCAAATAGTTTATCTAACTGGTGACTAGGTGCGGCATTCTTACTTGGGCATGTAATGCTTTTAGCCGCGAAGGTAAGAGTGTTGCACCAAGCACTAAAGGATGAAAACTTTTACCCGTTACCCTAATCAGAGCAAACCACTAAAAAGTTAAACTGCGTCATAAGCGGGGATGTGGGTGAGGGTTCGTGCGACTGATAGATGAGCCCTGCGTTGGTATAGCCGTTCATAATCGCGAAGGTGTAGTTGGGAGTGTTATGGGCGCAAGTATTTAATGCTTTATTAAACAGCGTAGAGCCGGGCATGTGGGCAATGGTCACGGAGTATGCGGTTACTGCCGCAGGGTCGGCATTCCAGCCGTTATTGAATTGATTAGTGTTGAACCATATCTTGTAATCTTTGTATAAAAAATTTGCTGCACTCGGGCTTCCAGAGCTTACGCTAGGCCCCGCCGCCACTTGCAGCTGCGCTTGCACGCTCGAACAAAAAAATGCCATTAACAGTAAACTTATTAGCGGTAAGGTTTTCATTGTGTCGCCTCGGATTGCTCAATGATTGAACCCTAATTAAAGGCTATTTTGGCATCCGATGTTGTGAGTAATTACCCTTACCGTTAACCATTATTACCCAAATAAAAATTTGCGTAATGTCAGTTATAAGCTAGTGATCATAAAGTGAATAGATATAAAATTTTGCATGGCTCTAGAAAATAGTAGCCATTATTTATACCGTGAAGGTAAGTTGTGAAGTTAAGTGGTGAAGGATGTTGGTAGTAAGCCGCTAAATAACTCTACTATTCGCAATAGGGTATTTTCTGGGGTGGAGCAGCGCGGGGGAATAAATGTTACCTATTAGGTAGGAGCGTAATATTAGTAGGAGCGTAGCACTAATTGACAAAGGGAATTATCAATTCCCTTTGGCTTTTTATGCTAAATATAATGAAATAAAATGCTTACTCATATTTACGTTGATGCTTTGTTTTTATTACCGCTACATATCCATGCCAGCTAGCGAAGCTGAGTAAAGGCATAATCACGATAAAAGCTATCGCATTTGTCACAAAACCTATCAAGATGAGTACGAAAACTAAGGCTGCCCATGCAATCATGGCTTTAACGTTTTTTCGTACGGCGTTTATAGATGTGGCTATGGCCGTCATCATATCCAGCCGGCGCTCTAGCAGTAATTGAGGGGTGAACGCTGAGATGGAGAACCCAATGGTAGCGAATGCAGCGCCAATGAAAGAGCCTAGAGTTAAAAACGGTAATAGTTCTTCAATGCTAGGGTTTGCGTACGCAGGGTAGAGGGCGTAAATAATACCGGCCAGGCGCATCCAGGCAATCATTAAAACGAGTAGCACAACCGCGAAGGCCCATTCACCGGCAGGGTTGCGCGCTAACATTTTAATGCTGTGCTTAAAGCTGGGTTTTTGCCCTTTCTCTAATTGCCATGCAATATCGTAAAGTACAGTGGCAAAGGCTGGGCCAATAAGTGCAAAGGCAGCAGACGCGGGTAATAGAAACATCCAATTACCGGTGCTGTAGACAAAATGCAGAATCAAGGCGGGGATAACCGCAAATATAGCGCCAAAGAAAAGAGATAATGCGGGGGCTTTGTAGAGGTCATTAAAGGCAAGTAATAACCAACGGTAAGGATCAAAAGTGCCAATCTCGTTAGCGTGGATATATTTGTCTGTGAGTGCTTTTCCTTTAGGGATGCGCTCAAAAACTTTGCCGTTATCATGCTGATTCTGGTAGTTGGTAGCCATAAGGCCTCCTCTGCGATGCTCTTGGAATATGAACGAAGTCAATTCATCATCTATCGGCAGTTACTACGCATGAATCACATAATGTATCTTTATTTGTTATACATAATAGTTATATAAGAGGTGATATGTGTACATGTAGTTATAAGCCCAAGTGCCAACGGCTATACACGATGGTAAGCGATGGGGCTTTAGGGCCGAGGAAAAAATACTTTATCCAATAATACTTGCCCCCTGCTTCCTCAACAGCGTTGCTCAAAGCGTTACATGCCCCGGCATGCGCCCCTTCGAGCGCCTTGTTGAGAAAGCCGGCGCCCTTGTCTAATTGGACAAACTATTATTGCCTCGCCCCTTAGTGTTTTAGGGAGAGAAGGTGTGAAGAGTAAAAGGGTGCGGCTTGGCAATCGCTTTAAAAGCTATGCGCCGAGCAAAGGGAGTTTTTTGACCAAGTGGTACTTTAACGCAAGCGATATACAGTGTTTTAATTCTTGAGTTGCAATGGCTTCGCCGGCAACAAAGATAATGGCTCGATTCCCCGAATATTGAAAAACACTTGGGTACAGTTCTTTGAATGTTTCTATAAGTGTCGTTTTACAGTGAAAGTATAGGGCGTACTGGTTAGGCGTTTTTGCTTTCCAGTCAATGCGCAGTGTGCTGCCATACTTGGTGATATAGCTAGGCTCGCCCCATTTTAGGCACTCGTCTAAATCGTTAATACTGTCTTCATTTGCGACGTCATAAATTAACGATCGTAATTTAAAAATATGCTGTTTTATATGAAGGGGGTAAGATTCAAATTTTTCTGCAACATCCTTGTTCATGCATAATATCCATAGAGTAGATTGCTGCGCATAACACCAGCAATGCCTGCCTCTAGAGTAAAAGGCTATTACTGCGATCACCGGTGTGAAATATTGCCACTAATGAATATCTAAAGAAATCCGGGCAGGTGGTTAGATAATCTCTGGCGATATCTGTCACGCTTTCTGTGTATAACGCAATCTCTTGGCTGTGTGCGATATCCGAAGTGTTCTTAACGGCCTTAATGTGGTCGGCTAGCCCTGAAAAATCACATTGCACTACAGCGGGTGAATCGCATTCTTTTTTATCATTTGTTACCGCAATGCTTAATGTTGAATGTATAACATCCCATTCAAAAATAAAATAACGCGAGTTATCATCAATATTATTACCGAGTAGTGACACGGCCTTATCAATGCATAATATTACGGCAGAGTTGATAGCGCTCTCATCATATTCAGCTGCTGCTGCCCGGTGAATAGCATGCTCGATGCCCTCGGCCGAGGGGCTAAAGGGATTAAGGTTTTTGTGCACTTGCCAATTTAAAGTCATCGTGTTTCCTGCTTGAAATCGTCTATGTCAAAGCCTGCGATACAATATGTTTACTTACAGTGGCATAGGTTGAGCATTTTTTAATACAGTAGAAAGGTTGTCGGCGTAATGGTGAGGAAGACCGTTATTCGCAAGTACGGTGCGGTACGGTTTTCCCTCTTGAGTCCGCTCCTTTTTAAATGCCTTCATTAGCGGACTGTGTGTTAATTAGCTGCACTAATTCCTTCGCATTCTTCAAGGCATATTGTCTTTTCACTAAGCGGCCCGATGGGTTGAAGAGTAATATCTCGGTGGATTGGGCGTTATGCTTAGTGATTAGCTTATTACCTTCCGGCGTGCCGGTTTTTACGAAAATAAATAAAGCTTTATCGCCCAATTGGTCGCGTGCCTTATTCATTTCTTCAGACTGCTTCATGCTAACGGTAAGGTTCGAGTCGTAAACAAATACAAGGGCTGGTTTACCGGTACCGATTTGCTCATGGCTCATATTAAAGCCCTTTGGCGCAAACATAACCAAAAGCCCGATAAAGACAATAATTGCAGCAACAATGCCTAACGCCTTCCAAGGTTTTCGGTTTGAGGTATTAATATCAGTGTTGATGGTGGAATCCTCATGAAGCAATTAAAAATTAATGGGCGACTGTGCAAATGCACTTTTCCGCAATGATCGTATTTCGAGCCTTTATGTATTCATATGACTGTCACGATAGTGTCTTATCGTGGCTTACAGCAACAGCGCAAAGAATCCCGCAATCGTAAACGTTATGGGGCAGCAAATAGAAACAAATCGGTTGAGCTGAATCGCAGTTCCCGATTTATTTTTATAAACCCCACCGGTTAAAGCAATAACCAGTGCAACCGGCGATATTAGCAACAAAAAAGCTAAATATACTGGGAATCTTCTTATTGCCGGGACAAGCGTATATTCCACTTTGCCCTCTAAAATCTCATTGTACATTTCAAACTCCAGTAATTATCAAAGCTGCAATGATAACCTACGCAGGAGTGAGCGGGGTGTTGTTACATTCTATCTTTCTTCATCGGTTCAGATGTTAGCGGGGCTCGAGTCTTTGAGGGGCCGCCAAGCTCTGCGCCAGCGACGCAGAACTTGCAGGTGATCGCTAAGCGCTAAGCTGCTTAACGATGGCAGTGCCAACGGCATGCGCACTGGCGGGGTTTTGGCCTGTAATTACACGGCCATCTTCGATAATGAATGATGTCCAGGGTTGTACCTTGCTATAACGAGCCGCTTTACGGGTTAGCGCTTCTTCCATCAGGAACGGAACATCATTGATCGTACCGTAGTCGACTTCCTCTTCACGGCTAAACCCCGTAACGGATGTAGCCGCAAGCAAAGGCTCACCGCTACTCAAGGTAATAGGCAGTAATGCAGCTGGGCCGTGGCATACCGCCGCTAAAAGGCCACCTTGTTCATAATGCACGGCACTCAATTTGGCAAACGCTTCGTTGGTGGCTAAATCGCTAAGTAGGCCGAACCCGCCGGGGTAAAAAACGGCATCATAATCAGAGATATTGACCTGAGAAACGGGCAGTGAGTTATTAATTCGGTTTTGAAAGTCTTCGTCAGCTAACACGCTTGCATTCACGTCATCACCCTCTACTTCTGCCCCGTAAATAGGCACTTTCCCGCCGTTAATCGATGCAATTTCGTAATCGATACCCGCTGCTTTGAATACGTGTACCACATGGGTTAGCTCTGGGGCGAAGGTGCCGTTAACGTGGTTGGTATCGCCTAACGTTGCATGGTTAGTCACCGGGATAAGCACTTTTTTCATGATGGTTCCTCGTTAAATAAATCTGTAGTCGTTCGCGGAGTAGTGACTATAGCTAATTGCTGTATGGCTGATAATGAATCAAAATGAGTAATCAGTATTGCTATATGGCAACAATGGGGGCGAGATGGATAGTTTTGATGGGATTGTTGAGTTTGTGGCAGTGGCAGAGGCCCATGGGTTCTCGGCAGCGGCCAAGCAATTGGGGTGCAGTACTAGCCACGTGAGTCGGCAGGTTGCCCGCTTGGAAGAGCGTTTAGGTTGTGTGCTTTTAGCGCGCTCTACGCGATTAGTCAGCCTTACCGAAAGTGGCACAGCGTATTACCAGCAAGCTAAAGACCTTGTCATGGGGCTTCAGCAGGCTAACGAGCAGGTTAATCAGCAACAAATTAACCTTAGCGGTACGCTTAGAGTCAGTGCTGCTGGTGGTTTTGCGGAACACTTTGTTGCCCCGGCTTTAATGGAGTTTGTCGCTCAATATCCCGACCTAACGGTGGACTTAGACTTGAATAGCCGTTTGGTTAACCTGGCTGAAGACGGTATTGATTTTGCGATTCGTTACGGCGAACTAAGCGACTCTAACTTAATTGCCCGCAAGCTTGTAAGCCGCCCAATGATGGCTGTTGCAAGTAAAGCGTATTTGCAAAAACACGGTACCCCCAAGCACCCGATTCACTTGAAAAGTCATCAATGTATTCTTTCGAACAGTGATGCCTGGAAGTTTATAGTTGATGGCAATAAGGCGGTGGTGAAAGTGAAGGGCAAATGGCGCAGCAACAACGCCAACGTTGTACTGAATGCCTGCGAAAAAGGATTAGGTGTAGCTTATATGCCAAAAAGCACGTTTAAAGCGGCTTTAGAGAGCGAGCGCGTAGTGCCGATACTGGAGCCTTTTTGGGGGCAGGGCAGTAGCAGTTGGATCGTCTATCAAAATAAACGTTTTATGCCTTTACGTGTAAGGCTGGCTATCGACTTTTTAGTGCAACACTTTGCCGCTTGGGACGACGATTAAGGGCATGTTGGCAGTTTGGCAATCCCATCGCTAATCTACGTAGTTTTACCTACAGACGGTTGGTTACTCGTTGCGCATTATGTTGAATTCAGCTAATTAACGACTAACTAAAAGGAAAGCCAATGCTAACTATCACAAAGAGATCGTTGCTCCCAAGTGTGCTAATTACGGCCAGCTTACTGGGTGGGTGCACTGGCGCATGCACAACAGATGTGCGCGCAGCGATTAATATTCAGGTAACCCATGATTCCCTAGCTGATGTTAATCCCGGTTGTATCGGGCAGGTAATCTTAAGTGACAATAATCAAACTTATGTGGAATATATACATGCCACCTCATTCTCGAGTGGTACAAATGGTGCGAAAGGTTGCTATTTCTCCGCCGGGTATGAGCGCGCAGGTAATTACAGTCTATCCATTCAGCTTCAGGGCTATGAACCTATAGTGCTCAATGAGATTGACGTAGGCCGTAATGCTTGCCATGTCGAGACGCATCGCCAAACCTTGTCGTTAACGCCGGCGGTTAATAACTGCCACGATGGTTACGAATGGACAAACAATCAATGCCAAACGACCAATGCCTGTTCTTTTCCAACGCTAGAGCAGGCTTCGGTTGGTGGCCTTGAAGGTAGTGGCACATCCATCGAGTGCGTAAATGAGTGCATGGACGTTACTGGGATCACTATTAATCCGACCAACCCTGGCCTGTGTGAATCCATAGCGCTGCCTTAAAAGTGGCTGTTAACGTGTAATCCTAAAACCGATGTGTTCGCCACAACTGCGGTAGAAGTTACTGCGATTGTGGGGAGGACGAAACCGAAAATATTAATTGGCCACCCAGTAAGTTTTTGAGTTCAAAGGGTGGGCGGCGTGGTCCGGCGGTGTCGGCATTCACCTCTGGGGCACGCGTGAATACTTCCTTGTAAGCTCTGCACAAACGTCCTGTTTGTGACGGCCCCAGAGCTGAATACCGACACCTGTTTCTGAGCGTGGGTTATGCCTGCCATAGCAATATTGGGTCATCCCAAACTGCGACGTACTGCCCTCAGCCTAGGGCTCAAAGTGAAGGCAGTGCTGATAAATGTCTAGATATAGACACAAGTTTAATGCTGGGAGATGGTTATATATAGTCATTTAGGTATAGTTATAGACATAAATGTCTATATGTAGACATATTCCTATATGTGGCCATGAGCGTGAATCAAATGTTATAACTGTAATAAATAGGAGGACGAAAATGGAAACCGTAGGTATGGTATTTGGAATGATGGGGTTTATATTCGCATTAGCAGCACTAAATGAGACTAGATCACTAAAAAAGAAATTGGAAGAAAGTGGTGTTCTTCCCAAGGAAAAATAATCAATTGTTTCACTGTGTTGGCATGCACCGCTTGTCGAGTCATACCAATGAGAAAGACTGAAAATATTTAAGGTAATAATCAGCAAGTACAAAACAATCAGTGAAAGCCAAAGTTATAACAAGTGTATCGTGGCTCAGCGGCTTTGCCGCTTGGACCTCCGTTCCGTTACTTCGCAACTACACTTCGACCCCACATACAAGCGTTAAGAACAAAAAAACCTAAAAGAGAGGAAGTATTATGAGTGAATCAAGAGATTATTTAGAAATGTCTTTTCGGTCAATCGAGTGTTTTTCAAATGATGGTAAGCTAGATGCAAAAGAGTTGGGTGCAATACTTGATATAGCTGAAAAAGATGGCGAAATAGACCAAAATGAAATGCGTGTATTACGTAATATTATTTCTTCAGTAAAGCCAGAGGAAATTGATGAGGCGATGAAATTAAAATTGACGGAAATTGCTAACAAAATTAACGTGTAGCCTCACAGTCAACGTGGTCAGAATTATTTTAATGATAAGTGATTTTGTTATTTATAGTCGTGCTACTATTTTCAGCTGTGAATTTATTTATAATTTAAAATGCAGCTAATCATCATAACAAGTTTGTCAACCATCGCCACTTCGTGGCTGGTCAGCCAAGGCGTTGTTCCTTTTGTACATTTGATTCGCAAATTCTTGCACAAAAGTATCATCACTTTTTCTGCCGGTAATAAAAGCGTTAGCCTTTTTTTGGAGGGGCGTAAATGAAGCTAGTAAAGCACCCACGGTACGAAAACCCAAAAAATGGTATTCTGAATACTGTAATTGGTGATCCATCAAAGCAAAATGCGACTGATGCTGTATATGCCTATTACGAAATATATAATGATCAATTACTTCAATGTAAGAAATGTGAAAAACATTTCTATTTTTTGCAGAAGAGCAAAAATATTGGTATGAAAATTTAGGGTTTTGGGTTGATGCGAGGTGTATTCACTGTATTGAGTGTAGGATCAAAACTCATAAGTGGAAGAGGCTTCAAAAAGAATACGAACTTCTTCAGAAAGTGGCAGCCCCAACTAAAGATCAAATTAAAAGATTTAGAGTTGTAGCTAAAACGTTGATTAAAATCGGATTAATGAAAGATCGTAATAAAGTAAGCAAACTAGGCTAACAAAACCATCATGCTGACAGCTTTCTGTCGCTTTTTTTACGGCGATAAAGACTGCCACACAAAAATCACCAAAAACTTTGCCGCACATAGCTGCTTTAGCACTCAATATGAATATTCGTGAAATATCCAAGTCTGACCTGTCTGAACTTTCACACTTATATATGGCAGTTTCTAAAGAGCCTCCGTGGTGCGAAGACTGGAAGTATGAGTGGGCATTTGAGCGATTATCGATAATCTTTAATTGCCCTGGTTTTTATGGCTTCCTAGTTGAGAATGAAGGCAAGATTATAGGCGGTATTCTTTCAAGAATGGGTAGCTTTATGGGAGAGTACGAGCTTGAAGTTGAAGAACTCTTTGTATCGTCCGTGTGTCAGGGGAAAGGTATTGGTAGCAAACTCATATCACAGCTAAGTACCTCCGCCAAAGAAAATGGAATATCAGCTTTGGTATTGTTAACTGATCGAGGCACGCCAGCACAAGAGTTTTACTTAAAAAGAGATTTTAAAGCCAAAGAAAACACTCTATTTATGTACCTCAATGTTTAGTGCTAAAAAATACAAGCAGCGGAACGGTTTTAAGCTGCTTTCGCTTCGCTCAAACACTTAAAACACGTCCGCTGTTGTGGGCGTTAAGTATCCGGAGTTTCTATGAATCAATGCCTATTATTTGATTGTGACGGTACACTTGTAGATAGTGAGAGGCTTTGTAATATTGGCCTTGTAGTAAAATTTAGAGAATACGGGATTGAACTAGATGCGGATGAACTTGTTATCCGGTTTCGAGGTTGGAAGCTAGCCAAAATACTCGATATGCTAGAACAGGAGCATGAAATATGCTTGCCTGAAAACTTTGTCGATCATTATCGAGCAATTGTATCTGAACTTTTCGATACTGAGCTAAAGCCCATTGAGGATATCGAAGAAGCGCTTAAGAATTTAGATCACCCAAAGGCAGTGGTTTCAAGTGGCCCAGTGCATAAAATCGAACAGGCGCTGCGAGTGTGTGGTTTGACCAATTATTTTGCGTCAAATATTTATAGCTCATATGAGGTGAAAATCTGGAAGCCAGACCCTGGAATATATAAATATGCAGCTAAAGATATGGGGTTTTCCGAAGAAGAATGCATTGTAATCGATGATGGCCCTGTTGGTGTTGAAGCAGGCTATAAAGCGGGAATGAGAACGCTTTTTTATAATAGGTACAATGAGTTGTGTGAGTTTCCGTCGGTTGAAAGTTTCAAGTCAATGAAAGAACTTCCAAGATTGATTCACACTTAACCAAAACAGCCAAGCGACGCCAAAAAGCGGGGTTCCTGCTGCAAACGTTAGAGCGTCAAGTTTAATGCTGTGGAGTCTTGCAGGGTGAAAGTCCCGGTCGGGTAAAGCTTAACCTGCAAGTAAAAAATAAATCAGGGCAGGCACGCGAAAAAGTGATGGATGTTCAGTAAGTTTTTCAGAGTTATAAGGTGAATAGTATGAATACATATAATCCGCTAGTTGAGCCAAATAAAGAGGAATGGTTGGCCTTATCAGAATGCGATCGAATTGATTCTGTAAAAGAATTTCATGAAAACTCAAACGATGATGAATTCGAGGAAGAGGCTGCGCTGTCTATCCATAGCACGCTACATGTAATAGTAGAAAATCAATTAGCTATGGGTGTTGCGCTGATTTCAGAAACAATAGCAAAATTAACACGACAAGGGCTTGATCGTCATGAAGCTATTCACGCGATTGGCGCTATAATTAGTGAAGATATATTCGATGTTATGCGTGGAGAAAAAACTGAGTTTTCACCAATTCGATACCGTAAAAAGCTCGATAAAATTACAGCTAAGCGGTGGAAGAAAGGGCAATACTAATACGCTATTAAATTGACGCCTTTTCCGTCGCTTGTTTTGTGACATAGCCTAGCCTGCACTGGGTGGCACTTGCACCCGGCATGGGTGCCCATTTGGCTGGTACCTACATATTGCCACGCCCCTAAAAATATTAATGATTAAAAAGGGATGATTTTTATAGAATTCCCCGCCGTTATACCTCGCGTGAAATCATGCAGGACAGGCACTCGTTTTAAGTCATTCTGATTCTTAGCTTGATTGCCTTATACTCGATACTTTCAGTGCTATACGCAAAAAGTAGCTAAGGCTAAATTATTAGTTGCTTTTGTATTTAAGCGAGTGCCTGTCCCAACCAATATTGAAGCACAAAGAAAAGCAACGCACTTAGATAGAATGCGAAAAGTGATTGAT
>NZ_CEXWTU010000045.1:0-26098 GCF_982758155.1 Marinagarivorans sp.
ATACTGTGGTTTTCGAGCAAAAGCTTGAAGTGCTCAATTACCCCTCGTTGATACCTTTGTTGCAGGCGCTAAAGGGTATTGGTGCTCACAATAGTCATGCGCAGGCACCGGCGGGGTTGATGACGCGCTCGAAATTTCAAATTTTGAAAAATGCCTACCCTTTAGAGACTTCAGGCGATTCAACATCGATAGCCGCGTCTTATGACACTTTCTATATTGAATTAACAAAATAAGTGACTATTCAGGCATGCACAAATAGGCCGGCAAACTGATAATTTACTGAGCCGCTCAAGCCATCCGTGGGCGCTACGCAAGCGTTCCTGACGCTTAAGTGCCCAGAAAATAATCAATTCGCCTTTTGGGTGAGTATTATTTCGAGTCCACCTGAATAGTTACCAAAATAATAGCCTTCTTTCTTATTGGGCATCATGGTGATTTAAACATATGGCAAAACCACTTTTTATTGCGGGTACTGATACCGATGTCGGGAAAACGCTGATTGCTGCTGGCCTATTGAAGGCGTTTGCCGATAAGGGGCTGACAACCTGTGCGCTAAAGCCTGTTGCGGCGGGTTGTACGCTTCAAGGTGAGACCCTTTGTAATACAGATGCATTACTACTGCAGGAAGTGGCAACGGTTAAGTTGCCTTACAGTCAGGTTAATCCTGTGGCTTTGGTCGAGCCGTGCGCCCCGCATATTGCTGCGAGTCTCGAAGGGCGAAGGTTGCAGGTGGCTCGCTTAGAGGGTTTTTGCCGTGGTGTTTTAATGCAGCGTGCGAAGGTTTGCGTTATTGAGGGTGCCGGTGGTTGGCGGGTTCCTTTAAATGATCGTGAGATGATGAGCGATTTGGTTAAGGCGTTAAATGCCCCCGTTGTTCTTGTGGTGGGAATGCGTTTGGGGTGTTTGAATCACGCGTTGCTAACAGCTGAGGCTATAGCGCGTGATGGCGTACCGTTGGTGGGGTGGGTGGCTAATTGCATTGATGCTGAGATGCCGCACCTGAACGAAAATGTAGAGACGCTAAAGCGGATGATGCCGGCACCGTGTTTGGGGGTTGTACCGCACTTGGGTGTTGGGTTTTCACCGGATGAAGGCGTTAGTCAGGTAGCCAATACGCTAGAACTTCCGGCGTTAGCTACCTAGCTTTTTGGGGTTTTAGTAGGCGTTGCCGGCTTTGGAGATGAGTCGCATGGGCGTTGCAATTAAAATTTTCATATCCAACATGGGGGACCAGTTCGATATGTACGCAAGGTCGTATTCAACGCGCTTTTCCATGTCCTCGATGGTTTCGGTTTCGCCTCGGCAGCCGTTAATCTGGGCTAACCCTGTGATGCCCGGTTTAATACGGTGGCGAGCCAGGTAAGCGTTAACCTTGTCGGAATAGTAAACGTTATGTGACTCCGCGTGCGGTCTTGGTCCAACAAGCGACATGCTGCCGTTGAGTACATTAAATAGCTGCGGCAGTTCATCAAGGCTGGTGCGGCGAATAAATGCCCCGACGGCAGTTATTCGGCTGTCGTTACGCTTGGCTTGCTCTACGACTGATTTTGCTTCGTGTTGATACATGCTACGAAACTTAAATACGTGGAATTTGGAGCCGTCCCAGCCATCGCGCACCTGCTTAAATACAATAGGGCCCGGTGAGCTGATTCTTACAGCAATCGCCAGCGAGATGAGTAGCGGGGATAGTGCGATGATGGCGGCAAGCGAGATGCTTTTATCCATGAGCGCCTTCATGAATGCAGGTCCACCGGCTCTAAGTGGCGTTTCATTAAGGTTTATTAAGGGAACACCGCCTGCCTCTCGCACGCTGTGGTTCAGCAGGTGTAGAGCAAAGATGTCCGGCGCCCAGATTAGATCAATATTGTGTTCGAAGAGTTTATCTTGCAGTGCAGTGATTCTGTGGCTGTCGGCCAAGGGGAGTGCCATATAAATGCGGCGAATACCGTACTGCGAGATAATTGCGTCTAAATCACTTTCCATGCCGAGCATTGGAATCACTTGTTGCCCCCAAAGTTCTCGCTCTTTATCGGCATTGCCGATTACACCGATAACTTTGTCATTGAGCCAAATATTGTTACTGATTGATGTTGCAAGATGGGCGGCCATGTCGCCGGTGCCAATAATAAGTGCGGGAATTCGCGCACGATATTTGGCGCGATAGAGTATATGCAGTCGATGGGTGGCGTAGAGTGTAATGACTTGCGCAACATAGGCAATAAAAGCCCAGTAAACAACAACTTGTCTAGAGTAGGCTTCAGAGGTTTTTGTTAAAAAGGCAAGCCAGGCAAGTATGATAATGACACTGCCCCAGGCGCGCGCTAAGTGCTGCATCCCCCCAAGAAGGCTGCCAAAGCGGCGAAATACACCCAGCATGTTATAGATAATGGTCATTAAGAGTAGTGCAAATACCAGCATGACGCGGTAGTGCTCGCCTACAGCGCCGTCCCGCCATAGCGCAAGCCCAACAAGTGTTCCACTGACGATCAGTAAGTTAAGTGCGTGCTGTATCCACTGAGCCAGTGTGTCGTGGTTTTGCAGTAGGCGCTTGGAGCGTTTGGCGTGAAGTGATTTGGGTGACGCAGAATTCATGATGTCAGGCGCGGCCTAGAAAGTGAATTGATTAAGTATAACAGCCGACTATGGGCGATGCACTGGTGGTTTTGTTGGGTATCGGCTAGCTGGCGAGCAAAAAAAAGCGCTCAATGTGAGCGCTTTTTACTGTTGATTAGTGCGTGGGTAACGCTTCAACAGTCCTCTTTGTTTACTTTTTTTATATGTTGCCTTTACTGCGAGCGCCTAAAACAAGTAGGCCAATGCCGCACAGTGTTAAATAAAGGGGCTCATTCAATCCATTGGTTCCAATCATGGGAAGCATGGTATCGGCGATTGTTGTTTGTGCAAACAAGGCTGCAACAATGGCGATTTTGCTTAAAAATAAAATTCGGCCTTTCATGGGAAATCTCCTAACTACGATGACCTTTTGGGTCTCTGTTTACCTTAATTTAGCGGGTTCGCTAATTGATATCTTCCTTAATGCATTACCCGTGCCAGCTTTGGCTTGTTACCTCTGGTGACGTTTTTATTATTGTAAGTTATTGTTTTTTATAGCTTTATTTTATTTCTTGTAGGTGGTGTTACCTTCCCTAGCGCATTGTTGTTACATTGTTGTTACATTGTTGTATATTTTACCGACACGAGAATTGCGTGTCGGTGTTTGTTGTTAGTTAACTACAATATTATATTTTTTCATTAGGTCGTATAGGGTTGGGCGAGTTACCCCCAATAATTTAGATGCAGCGGAAATATTACTTTCTGTCATACCTAAAGCGCGAATGATGGCTGATTTTTCAGCTTGATGGCGAACCTGTCGCAAATTCAAAAAAGTACTTTCATTGCTATGCAGGCCGAGGTCGTCGGGTGTAACGAGCTTATCGTCACACATGACTAACGCGCGTTTTATACGGTTTTCCATTTCCCGAATATTGCCTGGCCAATCATAGCTGTCAATTGTGTCGACAGCTTCTGGGGTGAAGCCCGAAATATTGCTGCCGTTCTGTTTGTTGTACATTTTTAGGAAGTGCCGTGCGAGTAGGAGTTTATCGCCATGGCGCTCGCGGAGTGGGGGAATGTGAATTTCCATTTCGCAAATACGATAATATAAATCTTCGCGAAATGTTCCCTCTTTGGTCATTTCCAATAAGTTTTTATTGGTGGCGCAAACCACGCGAACATCAATGGGGATCTCTTCGCGGCCACCAACACGCTCTATGACGCGTTCTTGCAAGAAACGCAATAGTTTTGCTTGCAGTACTAGCGGCATGTCACCAATCTCATCGAGGAAGAGTGTGCCTTCTTGTGCCATTTCCACTTTCCCTTGAGTGCGTTTAGCTGCACCGGTGAAAGCCCCTTTTTCATAACCGAATAGCTCGGCTTCCATGAGGTTTTCGGGGACAGCTGCACAGTTAATGGCGACTAAGCGTTTTTTGTTTCGCGGGCTTAGCCTGTGCAGGGCTTTTGTGAGTACTTCCTTGCCTGTGCCGCTTTCACCTGTGAGTGTGCAGGTGACATTGGATGGGGCTAGTTTCTCTATCATGCGGCAGACTTTTAGCATGGAAGGGTCGCCTGCAATAACGTCCTGCAGTGGGCCTTGACGAGTTTCTTCTTCGGCGCGGTGCCGCTGCTCTAATTGGTAGATGTGAAAGGCGCGTTGCAGGATCAAATCTAAAGTTTCGGCGTTGACGGGTTTCTGGTAAAAATCGTAGGCCCCCATAGCGACGGCCCGAACAGCGTTTTCGTAATCGGCATTACCGGTCATCACGATAATTTTTGCTTCAGGATGCAAGCTACTAATTTCACGAATACAGTGAAAACCTTCTTCCACGCCTTCGTGGTCTGGTGGTAGGCCAAGGTCTTGCAGGATGACGGCAGGCTCATTGAGGCGTACAGCGGTGATGGCTTCATCCCTGTTGCCCGCAACAAATACATCATATTGGTCAAAGTGCCAGCGGAGTTGGCTTTGGAGGCCTTTGTCGTCTTCAATAATAAGAAGTTTGGGTTTTTCCGTTGTCATGATGTGTGCCCGATGGTGTCTGTCAGAAAGGTTATTTTTGTTGTAATAAAGGGAGGCTAATTGTGAATGTCGTCCCTACATTGATTTGACTGCTAACGGTGATGGTGCCGCCAAGGTGGTCAATATAGTCCTTAGCTTGGTAAACGCCGATCCCCATCCCTTTGCCTGTTTTTGTGGTTTCAAAGGGTTTAAATAGGCTGTGCCGAATAAAGTATTCATCCATTCCTTTGCCGTTATCGTCAATTTTAATGTGCACATGCGATTCCGTTCGTTCTATGTGGATGTCCACAAAGCCACTGGCTTTAGTGGCGTCTTGAGCATTTTGTATTAGGTGGGTGAATATCATACAGAGAGTGTCGGGTGCGGCCAGTAACTTTAGGTTGTCCGCATCGAGGCGCAGGCTGGGGATGGGGGATGTTCGGCTGCAGCGGCTTACGGCTTCTATTATTACAGGCTTTAAATCAATACTGCGTGAAGCTTCGGGCTCTGAGCGTTGTAGCTTTTGCAGTAATACATTTAATCGGTCCACTGAACCGCTGATAGTGCTAAATGCATCTTCAATGAACGCCGGGTTGTCTTTGTGTTTTTCGGCATTTTCAATCAGTAAAGATTGTTGTGCGATAAGGTTTTTGAGGTCGTGCATGACGAATGCGGATAATTTATTGAATGTCTCAAATTGCTTGGCTTCGCTAAGTGCTTCAGATTTTCGGTGGCCCTCGATGTAGCTCGCAATTTGGCGTCCGGTAATTTTAAGGAGATCTAGATCTTCCCAGTTGAAGCTGGTGTGTATTTTGGGTTCGTTAAGAATGACGAAGCCTGTGAGTTTTGTTTCATAGATTAGTGGCATTACTAGCCAGACGTTATCAATTAAGCGAATCCAGTCTGGTAGGGTCTCGCTGAACTTGTCAAAGAGGGTGTTGGTTGGGGGAAGGCGCGGGAAAAATACCCATTCAGACTCTTTGAGTGCGCGGGCAAAGGGTGAGTTCAGGGGTTCGATTTGGTCATGCGCTACATTACATTCTTGGCTGAAGGCGAGTGTAAATGTATCGCCTTTAGGAAGGAGAAGCGCGCCGCCAGGGCTTTTGAAAATGGACATGACTGTGTGCAGTGCGATGCCAAAAGCTTCTTGGCTATTGGCTGGTTTTGACAGTCCGTCAATCAGTTTGAGCCACTCTGTTCGGTAATCATATTTATGGCTGAACAAGTGCTTGTTGATAAGCACGTTCAGTACGCTGCGAAAGCCAGTCGAGGTTAGAAGCACTACAACGGCGATGATGGCTGCAGCAACAACGAGTAAATACATGGCTTCGCCGAAGCCGCCGCCAAAGCGCCTGATGTAAAGGCTAGCGAAAGCGAAGACGGTAATAATTGCGGCGCTCAAACTAAAGAGGCAAATGTAAAGAATTGCTGGGCGTGAAAGCGACAGTCGTGCGTGCGGCTCCACGGATTCCTTGCGGAGCGTTAGTGCGCCGATGAGGAGTATTAGGCTGGCTGTTAGGGTGATAGTTGCGCGCGTGCCGCTTAAGGTGTCATGGCTAATGATGCCTGTGATAACCGTAATTGAGTGGTATGCGTTGTAGGCAAATATTACGCCCAGTGCCACGCAAATTAATTTGAGTAGGCGGATGTTACTTGAACTGCAGTAAAGACGATTAATGAAAAGCAAGCCCAGCATCGATATGGCTAGTGTAGGCACGTTAAATATTAAGCTATTGTTATGGTGGCTAAGGTGCTCTAACCAGAATTGTCCCAGGATAAAGGCGGCGCCTAGGGGGAGGAAGTAGCGAGTAAATAGTCTAGGTAGCGTTTTGCTGCAGTGTTGTTGCATGGATTGAATTAGTGCCCAAAGCCAGAATATCTGCTGGGCACTATCGGTCAGTTGTACTGTGTGAAATCCATTATCTGTTGGGTAGGCTAGGGTATAGCATGCGCATGCTAGCCAAGCCGATTGCATTAATGCGGCGACAGCAAAAACGGGCCGTAATGCGCGTGTACGGAGCTGTGTGGAAAACGCAAAAATTAAAGCAATTGAAAATACGGTTGCGCCTAAATAGGCAATAAAGGTCGCGCTGTCATATGTCATGTTGTAGTAATACTCTGACTGCTGATAGTGCTTGGTGGTGCAATATCAGCGGTATGATCAATCCTAGTCGGCACTCAGTGTAATTATTTACGCTTTAAGTGATTAAGTGCACGATTCATTAGTCGATCAAATAGAGGTCCGCGCTGCATGATTTTCACACGACCGCTTTGTAAGTCAAGTGCGATGTTTTTGCGGGATCGCGTGAGTTTTTTCATACCTAAGCGATTGACGAATAAAAAAGCATCGGCAGAGTTGTTGCTGGCAAGCTTGCAGGTAAGGGTGGTGCCTTCATCGCTATATTGAATCCAGGTGCCCACTTCAAGGTTTTTGGCGGCGTCAAAGTGCTGCTGCTCAAGGGCTGTGATGTTATGTTGCTGGCGTTGAATGGCTGTGTGTTGGGTATGAGATACGGGGCTTCTTTCTGTTTCTTCTTGAGTGGCCTGAATAACTTTGCTGCTGAGGCTCAGGCATTGTTCTTCGCTCATGTGTAGTGAAGAAAGGCCTACAATCAAGCGAGATGCTATTGTTGATAGTATTGTTTTTGCTCTAGCAATTGAGCGCTCGTCGGTGTGTTGTTGGTCTAACCAGAGTAGGTCGTTGAGTGTTTGTCCGTGAGTTAGCCATTCCGGGCCTTGCCCTTCTTTAAGGAATGTTAAGACAAGTACTTGCTGCCAGTATTCATTGATGAATTGCTGGGTGTGTCGGTTGAGGCGTAAATTGCTGGTGTAATGTTGCATGCAATCGATGGCGGCGTTTTTGGCATTTTCGAAGCGCGCGCGCCCTTCCTCGGCCTGTCGAGTGCGCTGCTCGATGATGTCGGCACGATTGTTTTCTTGATCATTTAATAGTTCAAGCGCCTCCAGCTCGGAGGCAAAAATATCTTCGTTGAGATCGAATAGTTTGTTTATACGCTTTACGCTATTCAGCATTTTTGTGTAGAGTGGGTCATCCTCGGGGTTGTCGAGGTTGTCAATTGTCTGCGCCATCTCTGTGAGTCGGTTTAAAAACTTTCGAACAGTATGGTTGGTCTCAAGGAAAAAACTTTCGTTACGCAAAGCGACTTTTAATACGGGGATTTGCAATCTGCAAACAAGAGCTTGAGTGATGACGGTCAGTTCGCCGTCATCTAGCAATTCGTCAAAAAAGGCGCCCACAAGTTGGATAATATCTTCGTGATAGGGGTTGAGTGCGTTGGGCGCATCACTGATTTCTGTTTCTAAGGCGCGACTAACGTAGTCGCCCACTTGGTTCTTAAGTGGAAATTTTGCGAGATCTACGGCGTTAAATTGCTGTTTGGTAAGTGCTGTGCCGAGTATAGGTAGGGGGACGACGGGGCCTGGGTTAAAAGAAAAGCGATAGTGCAGGCTGGCGTCGTTGGCCGCCTGGTGGCGCGCGTTGGCCAGAATTTGCCGAAGCGAATGAAGTGGCAGAGCAAATTGACTGGGCGCTGTTGCGGCAGGTATTGGATCGTCCAGTGATGTTCTTATGTCTGTCAGTTTGGGTAGAGAGTGGCGGTGTTTTGCTGATGGCGAGTCGCGAAATAGACCTTCGGAGACTAAAAATTCATTACATTGAGATAATAGTGGAGAAAGTTGACGGAGTAGGTGCTTTTCAAGCTGTTTGAATAATATAACAGCCGTTTTGCCGTTCAGCTTTGGGATTGTGTTTGCGAAATTATGCGCGAGCCATTCAGGGGAGAAGGGGACCTGACTTACGGGGAGTAGCTCTAGTGGTGAAAGCTGGGTTAGCCTACGCGCCAGCAAAACAAGGTCGTCATGGTATAGGTTGCTGATATTGTTAATGACGGTTTCACAGGCTAATGCACGGTCAAGTTCATCGCTTGATAGCAGGTCTAGGTTTTCTTGCTCTCCTTCAGGGGGGAGCTTGCCTTGGCTTAGTAGGGCGGCCTGCTGTTTAATATTCTGTAGAAATTGTGTGATGGAGTCTTGTCTTGTTATGCGTAATTCGCGCATGGCATCAAAATAGAAGGCAGCTTCAGAGTTACTGCTCGCACGCTTAGATAAGTCATACAGGAGGTTGTCTGTTGACGAGAAAAAGTGCTCTAGTAAGCGCTCCACATCATCACAAGCGATTTTCGCGAGTGATGACCATGCGGGATGGTGTTGTGTTTTAAGTGCGCTAAGCGTTGATTGCATGGTAGATCCGTACAAAGTAAGACTGGCTGCAGGCTAAAGCAGGGCGCTGTTCACTGCAATACTAAATTGGTTTTTAAGCTAAGGCTACGCTTTAACTACGCGTTTGGTTTAAATAGCTTTGTACCCAACACATCAAAGGAATAGTACTGTTGTGTCTCCAATGCAATAAAAAGCAAGAATTGTACCGTGAAAGACAATTCTTATATAGAGGGCTGTAAACCCCACTGTTTCAGGGCTGTTGAGCGCTTTCAGTTGAGGGTGGGGGCGGGCAGGCGAGAGAAAAGATCAGTTTTTCAGGCCAGTGTGTTTAAGAACTCGACATGTTTGTGTTGTTATTAATGAAGCCTAGTGAGGTTTGCGGGCGCTATAAGTTTTCGAGGGCTGAAGATGTCGGTTTGTGGTGGCAGTTCGTTTATCTCGTGGGGCATCGCTATGTTCATAGTTTCGCTATTGCTGCTTTAATCCTTTATAGCTTAATGGGGTGTGGCCGACTTTTTTGTGGCCTGCAGTATTTACCTTAGGGACGAGGCAATAATAGTTTATCCAATTAGGTGAAGAGATCGACTTTCTTATCGAGGCGCTTAAAGGGGCGCATGCCGGGGCATGTAACGCTTTGAGCAACGAAGGTAGGGGAGTCGATATCAAGTATTAGTGGATGAAATATTGTTTCCTCGTCCCTTATTCATATCATGGTCATTTTGTTGTGTATCAGTCCTCGCTTTCTGTTAGCGATTATAGGGCTGTAAGCAATGCCGATTGCTTGACATTTAATTTTTTCGATTTGGCGGGGTTGGCTGCACTTGTTACCATCGCTATCGCATTATTTTTGTATATTTTTGTTGAGCGCCCATTTAGGAAAATTAGGCGTTGATTTTGAGCGGAGTGGTGGCGTATTGATGTACGCTGAGCTTTTGGCTAATTAATCTGTTGATGTTTTATTGAGCGCGGTTCTAGGGGCATGTTTGAAGAGAAGCATTTGATCGCCATGGCAAACCAAACGATGCCTTATGGTAAGTACGCCGGTCGGGTATTGATCGATGTTCCAGAAGATTACTTGCTGTGGATGGCGGGAAAGGGGTTTCCTGAGGGGCAACTAGGGCAATTGCTTGCCCTAGTATTGGAGGTTAAAACGCATGGTCAGGAGCACGTCCTTAATCCGCTTCGTGGTATGCGCCTAGAATAACTATTAAAGCGGTGGGCGTAATACCAAGTCTATTCGACGGTTGCGGGCACGGCCTTCTTTGGTTTCGTTATTGGCGATTGGGCGGGTTTCACCGTAGCCAATGGCATCAATTTGTGTGCTGGCATCAATATTTGCACGCAAGTATTCCTTAACAGATTCGGCGCGAGCAAAGGAGAGATTGAGGTTCGCACTGTCGCCACCAAAGGCATCGGTGTGGCCTTCAATCAGTAAGCTGAAGCCGGGGTAGAGTGCAGCGGCTTTTTTCAGTTTTTGAAGCAGTGAAAAATTCTTTGAGTTAATCTGCGAATTCCCTGGGTTAAAGGTGAGTCCGACGGCTCGAATTAAGATGTTGCGTCCCTCTGTCATCACGACAGCTTCGTCGCGGGTAAATAGCTCGCTAACTTGGCGCAAGCTTTCTTTTTGCGCTTCCTGCTCGGCTATTCGTACTGACTGTATTCCCATGCGTTTTTCGAGTGTTGATATGTCGCTTTCGAGTTGGGTTAATTCTTTCTTGCGCTCTCCGAGTTCGTAGGCATCTGCGCGTAAGCTTTCAATATTTTGTACGAGTGATGTTGCAACGACATCAAAACCTTGGTCGAAGCCTGCAACCATATCCAGTGCACTTGCAATGTTGATGAGTGGTTTTTCAAGGTCAAGTAGAAACTCTTCTGTGGTGAGTTTTCCGCGGTCTAGTTGCTTGACTATTTCGGCTAAATATAAGGAGTGCTTTGCCTCGTATCGCGCTTGTTTGGCGAGCGAGCGAGGATAGTCTACATCGTACCGGTTTTCGGCCAGCTCTTTCTCGGCACTCGTCAGCAATGCTTCAGCATTAAGAAGTGTTTTGGGGGCGTGGCGATCGACCTTCTCCTTGCGTGCTTGTTTGATAGTATTTCTGGCCTCATCAAGATAGCTACTTTGAATCGATGAAAGTTCTGCGGCGCGATATAGTTTTTCGGCATCAATAGCTTTGCTTTTAGCGCGTTTAAGGTTCCCGTCTTCTAACTTGGTAGCTGCAAATAGCAAAGCTTCCTCACCTTTCTGCCAAAGATCGCCGGCCAGTCGCTGCGCATCTACACCTTTGGCGTCGTTGCGGGCCTTTAGGGTGGCAGCAAAGGTCAGTCGTGCCAGTTCTGCATTTTTGGCAGCTAATATAAGTGCTTCAGTTGCGCGGTTTAACTCTTTAGTTATCCTGCTGCTTTCCTTTTGTCTGGCATACAGTACTTCGGCTTTTTGGTAGTGCTCTGAGCCTGAGGCGTAGCCTTTTGGAGCTAGAATGTTTGCCTGAGCGGCATTAGCATTATTAAGCGCTTGGGATGCCTCTTTGAAAAGTGCAGTTTTATTGGTGTCGGCTAAAGCTTTAGGTGTAAGGCTGATGATCAGGCTTACACACAAGCTAATAAGTGTAATGTGGAAAGATCGCATTATGATCCTCTTGTTTCATTGTTGGATGTTATTAGGGGGCTAGCGGGGGTAATTCTCGGTGAGAGCTGACTCTACAGTAAAGCGGGTTTGCTCACAAATGAAGATTGTTTCACGCGAGAGATGGCCGACTTGTGCCGGTGATATGATCAAGGCGGGGTTTACGGTAAGGAATTCTTTATAAACAACCCCTAAGAACTATTGACAGATATTAAGTCAATAGCCTGAATTGCGTTAAGACATTTTTTTGTCGTTACAAGTGGGGTTTTGAAAGTGCGTAGGTGACACTTTGATAGCGGAAGTTGTAATGCTTTCCACAAAAGCTGTGGATAACATGGTGGATAGTATTGTTTAATGGGCGTGAAACCCCTGATTTTCCTCACCCAACAGCACTTTGGTTAAAAAATGAACGATTTAGAAAAAGTATTTTATATCAGTGGGTTACATTTCCCTGTAGGGGTTTGTAAATAATTTTCGGTATTTCTATTGACTTTACTTCTAATTCTGACGCAGTGATTTTTTATGTGTATAAAAAATCACTGCCCTATAATTGCTTGCTCGCTATTGGGATTCATTTGTCGTTGTTGGCTCGTCACTAAATTGACACTTAGTTGAAATCGCTATAATTGGAGGCTGTCTATTGGCGTTTTTCATCTAACGTTATGCGTTGAGAGGGCGGTTATAGCTAAAGCGTGAGCACTTCTGGGTAAGGGCCGAGGAAAAAATACTTTATCCAATAATACTTGCCTCCTGCTTCCTCAGCAGCGTTGCTCAAAGCGTTACATACCCCGGTATGCGCCCCTTCAAGCGCCTTGCTGAGAAAGCAGGATCCTTCGTCTAATTGGACAAGCTATTATTGCCTCGCCCCTAAAGATTGCGATGTGATACAACTATTTGGAATTTGTTATTGTTAATAAAGCGATAAGTGGTATAACGACTGCTTAATTTGGGTGGGTAGAACTGTATATGCGTCTTGATACACTGACTGTAGCTGTTGTGATATTTGTTTTGGGTTTACTTTTGAGTAGCCTGAGTTTGTCAGATGTTTTTGGGGGGGCTGAAGCTGAAGCGCCAGCGCCGCACCAACAAGGCTTTACATTAGAGGCCGATTAATAACTGTTGTCACTTGATTGTCTGTAAAAACACCATCCAGCTTAATATCCCACCAGTGTGTCGTAAGTTCTTGGTGTCTTTGTAGTTCGTGGGCTACACCCCAAATAATATTTTTCCTTCCGCGCTTTATATTGCAGAGCGTGCGATCGTAGTAACCTCCTCCCATTCCTAATCTATTGCCTTTATTATCAAAAGCCACCAGCGGGCAGAGTATTAAATCTAATTGGTTTACTGAAATGGCGCGAGCTTCTGCCGGCTCGAGTAATCCGAAATGATTCTTTATTAATTTTGTACTTTTTTGAAATTGATAAAATTTCAATTTAGGTCCGCTCAGTACTGGTAGGTAGCAGTCCTTGTTTTGCTTTAGCGCGAGTTTAATTAAGGGGGCTAGACTGATCTCGCCATTAGCGGCCAGATAAAAGCTAATCGTTTGGCTTTTGCGGAACGAGGGGTGTCGTGCAACTTTTATGGCTAAATGAATGGCCGCCTGTTGTTGTTGTGCTTTACTGAGTGTTGCGCGGGAGCTTTTGAGGTTTTTTCGAATGCGGGTGTTTGACATAGTTCGGTGTGTAAATAAAAAATCTGAGAGCAACTGGAAACTTTTGCCTTGAACCCGATGGTTCAGGTGGGAGAACACTGATACACATTAGGCTTTCCGTCAAGCGGACGTGCACACAATGTAAGCTAGCGAGCTCCTTGTCTACGTTTATCGGCTCAGGGAATTACTCCCAGCTACCCTCAGACTTTCAATTATAACATGTACTCTGATACCCGAAACATTTTTATTGTTTAGATCTTAGAAGTTTGCGCGACACGAGGGGAGAAAGTAAAAAATAAAAAAGACCCGGCGATCGGGGGAGCGCCGGGCCAGGACCATTAGGAGTGAAACATCAAGGAAAAATCCTCAATCGAGCGCTCAACAAACTACGCACATTGTTAATTGCTCTGCCTGCGCTCCAACACACTTGGGGGAATGTGCAGCGCCGGTATTACTTAGTATTGTTCATAGGGGTAAAAGTTCCAGTCAGTTTTTGGCGTTTGTTAAATCTATTTGTGTCTAAAATAATGAGTATCCTTGGTATCTGTTATATCAAGCTTTATTTGTGACTTTTATATAACCGTTGGTTAGGTCTCGCGGGTTAATAGGTTTGATACCAGAGGAAGTTGATTGCGGAGCTGGTCTGCGGTACTGGTGCGCAGTGCCCATTGGTCTAACTGTGAATGTATGCTGCGCAGTTTTGCTTGAATGTTGCGCGCACCCGTTGAAATAGCTTCGTAGCTTAAATAGTGATCTTCCACGCTGAGTTTCGCGAGTTCTCTGAGTTCGATATGGAAGATGCTAATAATGTCGTAGAGCGTATCTTTACGTTCTGTGTCGGAGCTTTCCCAGTAGGCATTGTCCAGTGTTGTTAAAAACTCTTCTAAAAGATGAGTGACTTCGGCTATTGAGGTTTGCATTGTTTTCTCCTCATATAAATGTTGAATGATGAATCGGTCACTTCTCAGTATAGACCTGAGAGTGGGTGGCGAGCATTTATGTGAGGTTAAGTGCTTGAGGTGTGATTCGGTCTAAAGGATTAATATTGCACGAAAATCATTGACGTTGGTGCGTGTAGGGTTGGTGATGATGAGTTTGTCGAGGTGTTTGAAAAAGGTATAGCCGTCATTGTTGGCCAAAAAATCACCACTGCTTAGATTCAGTTCTTTCGCTTGTTGGTAGGTGTTGGGGGCGAAGCTGGCGCCAGCGTTGTCCTCTGTGCCATCTATTCCATCGGTATCACAGGCGAGGGCGTAAATGTTGGGGTGGCCGGCGAGTACATGAAAGAGCGACAACAGAAATTCGGCATTGCGGCCTCCGCGTCCATTGCCTTTCACGGTTACGGTGGTTTCGCCTCCCGATAGAATAACGCAAGGTTTTGGGCGTGGTTTGTTGTGGTCAGCTGTAAACCGCGCAATACCCGCAAAGACCTTAGCGACTTCGCTTGACTCACCTTCGATACAGTCCCCCAGAACTAATGGCTCTATGTCGTGTTGGCGTGCAACCGAGGCGGCTGCCTCTAGGGCATCAATAGGTGTGGCTATGATCTGGTAGTGGAGGTTTTGGTTTAGCTCTTCTCTTTTCGGTGTTTCGTTTTCTGGATTGGCTAGCCACTGCTGGATGTTGTCAGGAGTATCGATTGAGTACTTTGTCAGAATAGCTTGGGCTTGTTGAAGTGTTGTTGGATCTGCAACGGTAGGGCCCGATGCGATGACGTCAGGACTGTCGTTAGGGACGTCAGAGATTGCATATGTAATCACTTTACGGTTGCCGCAACGTGTGGCCAATCTACCGCCTTTTATGGCTGAAAGGTGTTTCCTTACGCAGTTAATCTCGTCGATATTCGCACCACACCGGAGCAGCGATTTGGTGACTGCTTGTTTTTGCTGCAGGGTGATGCCGGGTGCAGGCAAGCTTAGAAGTGATGATCCACCTCCTGATAGCAGGCAAAATATTTGTTCGTCTTCGGCGGCGGAATCAATGAGAGCGAGCGTCTCTTCTGCGGCTAGCGTGCCTTGCGCGTCGGGCACTGGGTGTGATGCTTCGATAACCTTGATGTGTTTGCAGTCTGCGCCGTGTTCGTAGCGAGTAACCACCAGGCCTCTAATTGGCCCCTGCCAATGCTCTTCGAACGCTTGAGCCATGGCGGCAGCGCCTTTGCCTGCGCCGATGATAAGCGCTTTGCCTGTGCGATCTTTGGGTAGGTATTTGTGTAATGTTTGACTGGGGTGGCTGGCGGCAACGGCAGCGTTGAATAAGTCGAGTAAAAAATCATTGGCTGAAGAGGGCGTCATGGGGATTCCTTATCGTGTTTTAACTTATCGTGTTTTAAACAGCGCGATGCGAATTCAATGCCAGCCAGTTGTATTAGGGCTATTTAGATGCTGCTTCAGCGAAAGGCTCGTTTTCAAGTATCTGTAGCCACAGCTTTTCCCAAGTATTCCAGTTGTGTTTGCCTTCTATTACATGGACTTGGCTTTCGGGTAAGCATTTAGCCAGTAGTTGGTGGGCTTTTATGAATTTATCGTCATCTCCTGTTGCGAGAATGATTTTCGGGTGTTGATTCATGCAGTGCTTTTGAATCAGCGGGATCCAGACTGCTCGAGCTAGTTCGTCATTACCTTGATAATTCTGAGCCCACAGCGAAAGTGAAGGTGCTGATGTGATATCTCGAATGAGTGCTTTTTCACCAAGGTAGGGCGCTATAGTTATTATTCCGGCGATATCATTAGGGTACTCGGCTGCGTAGAGTAGGCTGCCAAGCCCGCCGAGGCTTGTCCCCATTAGCCATATTTCATTGTAACCTTGCCGTTGCGCAGGGGTGATAATGTCTTGCTTCAGTCGCGTCGTAAGCGTGCGTTCTTTGAAATAGCCGAAATGTGTCTCAGCGGTAATGACATCTATATGAGGGTAGTCAGTTTGCAGGTCATTAATGAAGCCGTTACTGGCAAAATCGCTCGCGCTGTTTCCTATTCCGGGCATCATCACCATTAGTGTTTTGGAGTTGGCAGCTGCTGGGTATGGTTCAGTTGCAAGGGGTGTTTTCCCTTTTGGTGTGAATAAGCTGCAACCACTATAAAGTCCGGTCAGTATTAGTAATGCAGTGATTCTTGCGGAAAGTGGCATCATGAGAGTTCTCCGTGTTTGTGTGTTGTGGCAGCAGGGTGCCCCAATATAGGGAGTGCCACTTCGATGTGTCGACTAAAAGAGTTGGCTTTAATGTCTTTGATTGTACCTTTATGAATCATGGTGGTGCGATCTGTTGGTTTTCAAGGTTCTTATACCTAGATGCAGCCAAAGCCTGGGTTGTCTGAGTAAGTCTTTTAGCTTTTTTTGGTTAAAGTGTAATATTTTTGTGCCTTTGATATTATTTTGTCTGTCTGTGGTGCATAACTGCATTGTCAGCGTAATTATTCTTCATGATAGTGCAAGGTAACTCTAAGCTTTAGTATTGCAGTTATTGCGCTAAAACCCTTGTTTTCTATGAGGGGTAGCCAGTATAGGATCCTCTATTGCCTCACTTTCTTTCGTTGGCCTCTATCTTGCTAGTATGGCGTATAGCACAGTTATTTTGTGCAATTACAAAATACCTCCATTGTATTAAATGGCGGGGTTAAAGGCTTTTAAGCTTCAGCTTAAGAGCGTCTCAACTTGATAGTGGTAACAATGATCGCAACTGACAAGCCTCAATCTAAGGGTTTTACACCCGAGCAGCAGGAGTACCTAACAGAGGTGCTCACAAAGCTAAATCTTCATCGTGCCTTTCAAGGTGCCGGTACAAAAGAAGAGCCTGAGGCTCTATTTGGCACGCCGTTGGAGGACTTGTGTAAAGAGGAGCTTGCAAAGCATAAGACACATCCTCTCGATCTGTGGGATAAAATTGTTCAGCTGAATGATCAGAACAAAATAGCTGAGGGTATTGATCAGTTCATGTTTCGACATTTTGGTATATTTAATGTTGAGCCGAATAGCCCTGGTTATATGTGTCGCTTACGCATCCCTTCTTGCAAAATGCGCGGCGACCAATTGATGATGCTGGGTGATTTGTCTGAAGATGTTGCCAGTGGTTATGCCCATGTAACAACGCGAGGCAATTTTCAGCTGCGTGAAATCGCTCCTGATCGTGTCCTGGATTTATTTACCGGCCTTTATGATATGGGGCTGAGCTGTAAGGGGTCGGGTGCGGATAGCGCCCGAAATATTACCGCTTCGCCAACGGCTGGTTTTGATGTGTCAGAAGTTACCGACTTGCATCAACACGGTATTAAGCTCAGCCATATTATTTTAAATAACCGTGATTTAAACGGGTTGCCCCGCAAGTTTAATATATCGTTTGATAATGCAGGGACTATTTCTTGCGTTAGCGATACAAACGATATTGGTTTTGTCGCGGTTACCGTGAAAGAGAACCCAGTGGCTGTAGTGCCGGGTATTTATTGTCGAATACTACTTGGCGGTATTACCGGGCACTACGACTTTGCTCGCGATACCGGTATTGTTTGCAAGCCTGAGGACTCCCCCGAAATTGCTGAAGCTATGTTGCGTGTTTATATCGAGCATGCAGACCGTACTAACCGTAAAAAAGCGCGGTTAAAGTATGTGCTTGATGAGCATGGCTTCGACTGGTTTATCGAGAAAACACAAGAAAAGCTAGATGCTTTTGGCAATGGTGTTCAGATGATGCGTTTAAGCCAAGAGTATGATGCTCCTCGGGCTGAAATTAAACGTCAAGCGCACATCGGCGTTCACCCACAAAAACAAGAGGGTTTTAATTATGTGGGTATAGCATTGGAAGTCGGCAAAATGATGCCGGATCAAATGCGAGCCATTGGTAAAATTGCACAAAAATATGGTCAGAATGATATTCGTTTAACGGTATGGCAGAATTTATTAATCCCCCATATTGCTGATGCTGACATTGATGCCGTTGTTGCTGAAATAGAAGCAATGGGCCTAAGCATTAACGCATCCTCTTTTGCTGCTGGCGCTATAGCATGTACGGGCAAGTGGGCTTGTAAATTTGGCGGGGCTTATACCAAAAAAGACGCGACTCATTTGGTTAAACATCTAGAAAAGAAATTCACATTGGATCAGCCCATCAATATTCATTTAACCGGGTGCCACCATACCTGTGCGCAGCATTATATTGGCGATATCGGCATGATTGGTGCCGCTACGGCTGATGGTCGTGAAGGCTACAATATTGTACTTGGTGGTGGTACCGATACTGACGTTGGACTGGCCAAAGATTTTTGTGGCCCGATAGCGGCTGAAGATATTAATGCGCTTGTTGAAAATATGATTGAGCAATATTTAGGCCTGCGGGACGGCAATGAATCATTTTTGAGTTTTACCCGGCGCCATGATATTGAGCAGCTGAAGTCTGTTTTTCTTAAGTAGTCGCGATTAAACGCATCTTAGATATTAAGTGCAAAAGCACTTATTGAAATTTATTAGCGGCACTGTAAGGCGCTGCAAAAGTTTGAATGACAGGTTAATAACATGAGTGAAGATACTAAAAGCGTCATTGATCAGCTAGCTGCCGCCATAGGCACAACACACAAACAAGCCCCGGCTGCTTTTCTTGATGAAACGGCGCCATTTGAAGCGGAACAGCGCAATTGGTTAAACGGATTGTTAACGGGTCTCAATGCGATTGCTTCAGCTTCGCAGGGTGATGCGCAGGAAGTTCCTGGTACACCCTTGAATGTCTTTTATGGCTCGCAATCAGGTAATGCTGAAGCCTTGAGTAAAGATTTGCGTAAATTCGCTAAAGCGCAAGGTTTCGAAGCGAATGTGAGCGAGTTGGATGGCGTTGATCCTGCCGATTTAGCGACCATGAAGCATGTGTTGATCGTCTGCTCTACTTTTGGTGAAGGCGAGCCACCGGATAATGCTAAATCCTTTTACGACGCAGTTATGACCGGAGCGATAGACAGCTTACCCTCTTCGCTTAATTTCAGTGTTTGTGGCTTGGGTGATTCAAGCTATGTCCATTTTAATAAGTGCGCACAAGATCTCGATTTAAAGCTGGCAGAGCTTGGAGCAACACGCGTACATGATTTTGTATCCTGTGACGTTGCTTTTGAAGATGACTATGCTGACTGGAAAAAAGCGACATTTGAAAGTGAAGCTTTTGTGAGTGCTGCGGGTGCTGTTTCTGGTGCTGCAGAGCCCGAAGAGGCCGGTCCTAAATTTGATAAAAATAGTCCTTTCTTGGCGACCTTAATGGTTGCTGAGAATTTAAGTGGCCAGAAGTCGGCTAAGCGCGTTAATCACATTGAAATATCTTTGGCTGGCGGTACTGAAGAGCTTGATTACGCTGTGGGTGATGCCTTGGGTGTATGGCCGACTAATTGCGCAACAGAAGTGCAAGCGCTTCTTGAAGTTACCGGTTTGAGTGGCCGTGAGAGCATAAAGCTTAAGGCTGGGCCAGCGTCTTTGCGTGCAGCGTTATTAACAAAATTAGATATTGCCACCGTTAATGCTAAAACATTAGAAACTTGGGGTGTTGAATCCGGCGAGGGTGATGAGCAGGTAATCGACTTATTGAAATCAACCGGTAAAGCGATTGACGCGCAAACCCTTGTGGATGGCTTGCGCTTATTGCAGCCTCGTTTATATTCCATTGCTTCTAGCCCCAAAGCACATCCAGGAGAGGTCCATTTAACGGTAGGCGAAGTGCATTACGCATTGAATGGCAGTGCACGTAAAGGCGTAGCGTCTACCTTTTTGGGCGAGCGTTTGAGTGTGGGTGGGACGATGGGCGTGTATTTACAGCGTTCGGCACATTTTCATATTCCCGCCAATGATGAAGCACCGTTAATTATGATTGGGCCTGGTACCGGCATTGCGCCATTCCGTGCTTTTTTAGAAGAGCGTGAGGCTCGATCTGCAGCGGGTAAGAATTGGTTATTCTTTGGTGATCAGCATGAAGCTGAAGACTTTTTGTACCGTGATCAAATTAGTGCTTGGCAGTCATCTGGCCTGTTAAATAATCTAAGTTTGGCGTGGTCTCGTGATACGGCAGAAAAGATCTACGTGCAAACGCTCATTAAAAAGCAAGGTGCAGAGTTCTTCGCTTGGCTTGAAGAAGGCGGTTACATTTACATTTGTGGCGATGCATCGCGAATGGCATCTGATGTTGATAAAGCATTACGTGAGGTCATTGCAGAGCAAGGTGGCTTGGATGATGTGGCGACACAAGCTTATATGGATAAGTTAGTAGCAGAGCATCGTTATCAGCGTGACGTTTATTAGTTTGTAACTATTTAGGTGGGTTCAAAAGCGGGTTAAGTTCCAAGTGATGCTCACCCAAAGGCGAATTGCTTTCTGGGCCGCTCAAACGTCAGCAGCGCTTGATCGGCCCAGAAAAATGATCAGTTTTAAGGCCTATATTTGCATGACTAAATAGTTACATTAGATTTTAATAACGTCACCCATAAAAAAGCCCAAGTCTAAAAGCTTGGGCTTTTTTATGGGCGACGATTTCTCTTTATCGCTTCGATTTTTTCAGTGCATCCGTCAAAAGCTGCAGAGCTTTCCCGCGGTGGCTAATGGTATTTTTTACGGTTTTCTCTAATTGTGCAGCGGCCATGTTATGGCTAGGTACCCAAAAAATAGGATCGTAGCCGAAGCCTCCATCGCCTATGGGCACGCTCAATATTTCGCCCTCCCAGCTACCTTGAAAAATCAGGGGGGTTGGGTCTTCGGCGTGTTGCATAAACACGAGTACACATTGGTAGCGAGCGGTGCGTTGAGCTTTTGGGGTATCTTTTAGTGCTTTTAACAGCGCTAAATTATTGTTGGTGTCGTTAGCGTCACTGCCAGCATAGCGGGCCGAGTAAATGCCGGGTGCACCGTTAAGGGCGTCTACCTCTATGCCTGAGTCGTCCGATAGTGAGGGGAGTCCGCTTACTTTACAGGCGTTACGGGCTTTGATAATGGCGTTCTCTACAAAGCTTAATCCGTCCTCAATGGCTTCGGGTACGTTGTACTCACTTTGGGCTTTTACGTCGAAGCCTAGGTCGCCTAATAAATCATTGAATTCACGGAGTTTGCCGGCATTGCCGCTGGCTAGAACGAGTGTTTGCATAGTGACTTATTCCACGTAAAGTTTGCGGGTGAATTTAAGAGTGAACGGCTCGGTATTTTTTGGCGTAATGGTAATGACGAAGTTAAAAACTTCTTCATTGGTAATACGCAATACGCCAATGCTATAAACGGCGTGGGGTTCTTTGATTGTTTTAAAGGTGAGCGTCTTTTTTTGCTGCATAAGGTTTTGAGCGTAACCTTCAAGCTTGGCATCGATAGATTGCCCGGTTTTGTCTTGAACCGTGATATTCAGCAGCGTTTGGTTTTTGGCGCGCACAAGGCCGTAATTGGCGGCGATGTCAGGCAATAAAAATGTGCTGTTGAAGGCGCTGTAGTGAACGGTATAGTCGCCAAAAACAGCTGTGCTGTCTTGGTTTAATTCTCCGGCAAAAACGTTAAAAGAAAAGGCGCTTGTGGCTAACGACAAGCTCATTGTTATCAGTAGAAAAAAACGTTTCATTGTGGATGTCCTCATTCAAAAAATACGTGTTTAATCTCGAAAAATATTAGGTCGAGGCGATAATCGTCTATCCAATTTAGTTGAATATAAGGGTGTCGAATTAAGTATTAGTCGATAACTTTGCGTTTCTATTTCCTTATTTCTTTTGCAGTATTACGCCACATTCGCGATGGTGGGTGAATGGGAATTGATCGAATAAGGCAAAATCCGAAAGGGTATGAGTCTTAGAAAGCGACTTTAAATTGTCGTGGAGCGTGTCTGGGTTGCAAGAGATATATACGATACAGTTAAAGCGCTGGATGAGTGCAAGCGTACCGTCGTCCAGGCCGGCTCGCGGTGGGTCTACCAATACGGTAGAGAAATTATAGCTGTTCAAGTCTAAGTGTTCTAAGCGTCTGAAAGCGCGGGCGCCTTCAAGAGCTTGGGTGAATTCTTCGCTGGATAAGCGTGCAAATTCAATATTGTGAATGTCGTTGTGTGCCATATTACGTTTGGCTGAATCGACACTGCTTTTGGCTATTTCGGTCGCGAGTACGCGTTCAAAATTTTGCGATAGTGGTAGCGTGAAGTTGCCATTTCCGCAGTAAAGCTCAAGTAAGTCGCCACCGTTATTCTGGGTGTTTTGATAGGTCCAGCTCAGCATGTCGGCACAAATACTGGCATTGGGCTGGGTGAAGCTGGCTTCTATATGTTCATATTTAAAGGTTCGGCCACAAACATCAAGCGCTTCTGTTACCCAGTTTCTGGTGAGGATACGTTTTTGTTTACGTGCGCGGCCCATCACTTGGCAGTTTAAGGTGGCTGCGAGTTTTTCGGCGTCAGTCTGCCACTCATCACAAAGACTTTTGTGGTAAATCAAAGTGATAAGGCAGTCGCCAGTGGTAGTGGATAAAAATTCGCATTGAAAAAGTTTGCGGCGTAACAATTCGTTATTGTTGAGTTCGGCCAGTAGCGTTGGCATCAGTGCGTTGATAGTGTCGCTTGCGGCAGGGAAGTCATTAATTATATAGGTTTGCTTCGGTGTGCCAGGCTTGAACATTGCGTAATCGCAGCGGCCATCGGAGTGCCATATTTTAAATTCTGCCCGCATGCGGTAATGCTGCGCAGGCGAGGGGAATACTTTGAGTTCGGGCGGCGAAAACTCAGCAAACTGGGCGCGTGTTTGCTGTTCTTTTTCGTTGAGTTGGCTGGCGTAAGCTGGGTCGGAATAATCGGTAATTTCGGTCATTGAGCGGATCGCGATAAAAGGCTTCCCTTGCGCCCCAATCTGATGACGCGAGCTGAACAAGGGAAGCTTAAATGAATAAGGTGTCGCTTAGGATTAATCGAGTGTAAATGGATTGAAATCATCGCGAATAATGGGCCAGCCGCCGAGTTCTTGCCATTTGTTGACAATCATGCAGAACAGTTCAGCTGTTTTTTGTGCGTCGTAGGCGGCGCTGTGGGCTTCACGGTTCGAAAAGTCAATGCCGGCAATTTGGCATGTTTTTGCCAATACAGTATGACCAAAGGCGAGACCAGACAACGTGGCGGTATCGAAACAGGAGAACGGATGAAACGGGTTGCGTTTTGCGTCGCAACGTTCGGCCGCTGCATGCACGAAGCCTAAGTCAAAGTGAGCGTTGTGGCCCACCAATATGGCGCGCTTGCAGTCGTATTGTTTGATTTTTTTACGGATGGCTGAAAATACATCGGCCATCGCTTTCTCTTCGGACACTGCGCCGCGAAGTGCGCAATCGATTTTAATGCCGGTAAAGTCCAAAGCCGACTGTTCAACGTTAGCTCCCTCAAAAGGTTCAACGTTGAACTCGATGGTTGCGCCTGGGGTAATTATGCCGTCATCGTCCATCTCTAGCATGACCGCGGCTATTTCGAGCAGAGCGTCGGTTCTTGAGTTAAATCCGCCTGTTTCTACGTCAATAATAACAGGTAGATAACCGCGAAAGCGGGATGCGAATAGCGTAGTTTCGTTGGCTTCAGTGTCACTCACCGAGAATCCTTAGCTTGAATTGATTGAATCGATTTAGGCTTGTAATGCCCAGTTTAATGTTTGTCCTGCCAGTAAAGGCGTTAGGCTACTGCTGCCTAAACTTAGCTTCGCTGGCTGTTGCCACGGTTTTCTAACCAAGGTTACGGTGTGGCTGTTGCGCGGTAATCCGTAAAAATCGGGTCCAAAGTGGCTGGCAAAACCTTCTAGCTTATCGAGGGCGTTAGCATCTTCAAAGGCTTGCGCATAAAAGGCGAGTGCAGCGCTGGCAGTATAGGCGCCGGCACAGCCGCAGGCGGCTTCTTTTTTATCGGTTGTATGCGGCGCAGAATCCGTACCTAAGAAGAATTTTGGGCTTCCGCTGGTAGCCGCTTTAATCAGTGCTTGTTGGTGTTCGCCGCGCTTTAGAATGGGCAGGCAATAATAGTGTGGGCGAATACCGCCTGCGAGCATGTGATTGCGGTTAAATAATAGGTGATGTGCGGTAATAGTTGCTGCAACATTACTGTTTTGTGCGCTCACAAAGTCCACTGCGTTTGCGGTAGTGATGTGCTCTAGAACAACATCTAGCCCGCTAATGCTTTGTAGGAGTGGCGCTAGAGTGCGTTCTATGAATATGGCTTCGCGGTCGAAGATATCAATATGGCTATCCGTGACTTCACCGTGAACCAGTAGCTTTAGGCCGACTTCAGCCATGGCGGCTAAAACAGGGTATAACTTTTGAATGTCGGTAACACCAGAATCGGAATTTGTTGTTGCGCCAGCGGGGTAAAGCTTACACGCTACAACGCCTGCGGCTTTAGCGGCCTTAATGTCGTCGATTGTGGTGTTATCTGTTAAATAAAGAACCATTAAAGGCTCGAATTGCTTACCGGCAGGAACCTGTGCTTTGATACGTGCTTTGTAGGCCAGTGCTTGTTCCGCATTCATGACGGGCGGGACGAGGTTAGGCATGATGATCGCGCGAGCAAATTGTTGCGCGGCATCGCCGACGGTGCGTTCCAGGGCGTCGCCATCGCGTAAATGGATGTGCCAGTCGTCAGGTGCGGTAAGGGTTATCGATTGCATAAATAAGGACAAACTCGTATGGCTAGCCGCCAATGCGAAAGCAAGGCGAAACAACGGTTAAAGAGGGCTACGCTTAAGGTAAGGCTCGTTAACGGGCTTAAATTAATGGAAAGAAGCGCATGCTACCGCAAATCTACTTTAAAGCACAGGCGATACTCGCCGATAACCTGACATGAAGATACTTGTAGGTGAATTTATGCAGTGGGTTGTAGGAAGGGTTCTATTTGGGCTGGCAGCACTAATATTGGCTGTAGGTGCAGTGCTATCGCCAAAGGTTGCCGCATTCAGTTATACCAATGGCATAGAAGAAAGCAGTTGGCGCTTTGATGGCTCTGTCTTTGAATGTAGCTTAACGCATGCCGTACCTTTTTACGGTGAAGCGGTGTTTAAAACACGCGCAGGAGAGGCGGCGAATTTTAAGCTGGTGCCTTTGGCGCAGCGTTTACAAACAGGGCAAGCGTCTTTGGTGCTACAGCCTCCTGCTTGGCGACATAATCTTCGGCCTATTGATTTAGGTTATGTGCCAGTAACGCGCGGAGAGGAGCCCGTTGTTTTGGGTGATGTATTGGCGGAGCGCTTGTTGGCCGAGCTTAATACGGGTTACGAAATGGAGCTGACCCGTGCACCTTGGTATGGCGCAGAACAATCCAGTCGTGTACATGTAAGCCCGATAGGTTTTCGCGATGCCTATCGACGTTATTTAGGCTGCCTTGGGGATTTGCTGCCCGCAAACTTTGATCAAATACGACGTACGGCTATTTATTTTGGCACCGCATTGTTTGAGCCTTTACCGCCAAATCAGCGTCGTAAGTTGGACAATATCGTACGCTATTGCGAGGCCGATCCATCAGTGACCGAGTTTTACATTGACGGCCATACGGATAGCGTTGATACGCGCGCAAATAACTACGTGTTGTCGGAGAACCGCGCGAAGGAAGTGACCAAGTATTTGGTGAGTAAAGGGTTACCTGAAGAGCGTATTAAAGTGCGCTGGCACGGGGAGCGTTATCCTACTGCGCATAACAATAGTGTTGAAGGGCGGGCGAAAAATAGACGTGTGACGATTCGCTTAGAGCGCGACCCTGCTCTTATGCCGCAGGCGTTAAAGATGTAAGTTGAGGGCTTGAGTTGATTGAGCCCTTACGATGCCAAAATGGCGTTAATCAGCACATAGGTGAAACCGTTAATGCCTACTAGCAAACCAAGAGCGCAAACTCGGTTGTAGATCAGTTTTCTTGAGGATGTTGCCGCACGAGGAAATGTGCGTTCCCATTGTGCATCCAATGCGTTGACTCTCGAATGCAGGGAGTTTGGGTTTGCTTCAAAATCTTGGTTGCCATCGTAAACAAGCATAACTTTTCCTTTGTAGGGGGCGAGGCAATAATAGTTTATCCAATTAGGCGAAGAGATCGACTTTCTTATCG